>NZ_JAEHBO010000129.1:0-8712 GCF_016483575.1 Bacillus cereus group sp. N12 | reverse complement strand
TGAACACCTTGAGGTCCAGTAGCGCCAGTGGCACCGGTAGCACCTGTGTTACCTTGAACACCTTGAGGTCCAGTAGCGCCAGTGGCACCGGTAGCACCTGTGTTACCTTGAACACCTTGAGGTCCAGTAGCACCGGTAGCGCCCGTGTTACCTCGAGGTCCAGTAGGTCCAGTAGCGCCGGTAGCGCCCGTGTTACCTCGAGGTCCAGTAGGTCCAGTAGCACCGGTAGCGCCCGTGTTACCTCGAGGTCCAGTAGGCCCAGTAGCACCGGTAGCGCCCGTGTTACCTCGAGGTCCAGTAGGCCCAGTAGCACCAGTAGCGCCCGTGTTACCTCGAGGTCCAGTAGGTCCAGTAGGCCCTCTGCCGAACGAAGCTGAATTAACTAGAGTAGTTTGTAACTCTGCAATTAATTTAAGGAGTTCTTGGAGTGTACAATGATCGATCCGGAATAACTTTGTAATGTAAAGTAAATAATTAATTAAAATTTGGAGTTCAACAAATACAGCACTTGCTACGAAGGTTGGATTTCTTAATATAGTTATTAAGTTTTTTATAATAGCTAATCCTTGCGCTTTCAGGGAGGAAGTAGCGTCTAGCGAACAGATGAACTTACTTAGTAGGTTTAATGTATCAATTAAATCTTCGATGTTTTTAGGAGATGGATTGGCGAAAAGTTTTGGAATTATTTTAATTAAATCGTTAATAATCGCTCGAAATGTTCTAATTTGTGCTTTAGAAATTGGGATGGATGGTGTGTTTGAGATTCGTCCGGCACTACTTGGAAAGCATGGTTTGGAGTATTTGTTTTGACTGTCGTCATAACGAGACATTAAATCGCTCCTTTCTAATGAGAATGTGAATGAAACTCATCATAGTAGATGCAAAAATTAGTTAAATGGTCATAATAAAATCGTTTGTTTAAAGAAAAAATAGAAAAAACGCCTTACAATAAGGCGTTTTTTCTATTTTCTGCGTATTTATAATATCGTTTTAGTGAAACTTTTGATTTGAATCCAGCTAGTTTTATAATTTCTGATTCCGGCGTTTCTTTTTTTATTAAGTTTAAAATATAGGTGTTACGAAAGTGTTGTCCTGAGATTCCTTTGCGTAAATTAGCTCTAGCTACTTCAAGGCGAATCATTTTTTGGATAGCGATTTCTGTTAATCCCTTCGGTGAATCATTTTCGTATACCCATCTGTATGTTCCACGATTAAAATCGAATGCGACAAACAGTGGGTCATTACTATGGTATTTTGGACGAACGGGTTCAGGGATGCTTTTGTAGTATGTGTATAATTGCTTTTTGTCTTCTTTTGTTAATGTAATCGTTCTTTCTACTCCTGCGGTTGCTGGGATAGATAATGTATTAGTTTCAAAGTGAACGTGATACATAGTTAGTGCTGTAAGCTCTTGTAGGGATAAACCGTAGTCAATTAATAGGTTTAAAATAGTGATATTACGATCCATCAATAAAGGTCGTACAGGACGTTGTTTTTCTGATAGTCCTTCCAATGAAGTGACGATACGCTTTAATTTTTTTTCTTCATTAGATGAAATAAAATCTTCATTTCGTAGTGCGCGATCTGGTTGAATAGAAATTTCCATATTCTTTAATGGATTAGGGATGTTTAGGAAATGATTCATTCTATTTAGTACAATAAATACACGATGCATCGTCTTTTCTGAGTAGTGTCGATTCGTTTTTAAGTCAGAAAAGTAATCTTCGTAGTCTTTTGTACAAAGTGTAGCCCATATATTACTGGAAGGGAGCTTTTTGTTTTTTTCTAACCAATGTCCGAAATCTTCAATGTCATAAACATAACGTTTAATGGTTGAGGTTTTTCGGCCTTTATTCAATAAAAAAATAGAAAAGGCTTGTATTGTATCATGGAATTCCGTTGTCTCCATAGTTCCACCACCTTAATTATTTCTTATATTATAGCAAACTTTTCTGAAAATAGGCATTTGTAAGAAGGACGGGAATAATAATATGTGTTGAGTGGATAAAGTGAAACTTTAATCAGTGGGGGGGTGTTCATCCTCCGTTGATTATCAGCCCACAACAATCGGGCATTTACGGGCAGCTATCCCCTGCCTAACTTCCTCGCATTTGCTGAATTTTGAGGTGGGAGTCTTACTGCCTGCAAATTGCGGGATAAAATGAGGTGATTGTATGGAACAATCGATGCGAAAGAAAAATAATAATCAAATTAATATTGTGTTAAACCATCGAAAGAAAATTTCTTTACCAGCATCAGAAAATAAAACGGAAATTTCAAATGAAACTACAATTAAACATGAGATGCTGCAAAGAATTGAAGAAGAGATGGGGAAACTCGTTGGGATGGATGATATAAAAAAGATAATAAAAGAAATATATGCTTGGATTTATGTAAATAAAAAAAGACAAGAAATGGGATTGAAATCTGAGAAGCAAGTACTCCATATGTTGTTTAAAGGGAATCCAGGTACAGGAAAGACAACTGTTGCTAGAATGATAGGTAAATTGTTGTTTGAGATGAATATTCTATCAAAAGGGCATTTAGTTGAAGCGGAACGTGCTGATCTTGTAGGAGAATACATTGGCCATACGGCTCAAAAAACAAGAGATTTAATAAAAAAAGCAATGGGAGGTATTTTGTTTATTGATGAGGCGTATTCTTTAGCTCGAGGTGGAGAGAAGGATTTTGGGAAGGAAGCAATTGATACGCTCGTAAAGCATATGGAGGATAAACAACATGGTTTTGTATTGATTTTGGCTGGGTATTCAAGAGAGATGAATCACTTCCTTTCATTAAATCCAGGACTGCAATCTCGTTTTCCGTTTATTATTGAGTTTGCGGATTATTCGGTAAACCAGTTGTTGGAAATTGGGAAGAGAATGTATGAAGAGCGTGAATACCAGTTATCAAAGGAAGCGGAATGGAAATTTAGAGATCATTTACATGCTGTAAAGTATTCGTCGCAAATTACATCGTTTAGTAATGGGCGATACGTGCGGAATATTGTTGAAAAATCGATTCGTACACAGGCTATGCGGTTGTTGCGAGAAGATACGTATGATAAGTATGATTTAATTGGAATATCAAGTGTTGATTTAATGTTGGAAGAGGAGACGCACAGTACATAAACTGTGCGTCTGTTTTTTTGTGCATATGTTCGTTTATTCTTTTTATTCTTTTTTTTCTTTTTCTTGGTGAGATTTATGGAAGCGTTCCATTTTAGCGCTCTTTTCGTGTGCTGAATTAGAATCGTGCCCAAATTGGTTTACTGAGCTTTTTTGAGCTCCTTTATTAACGTGGTTTGTCATTTGTATTCACCTCACTTTAAAAATTAGTATAAACATTAAGTAAAGAAAAAATCGTTAGAAAAGAAAAACCTCTTTACGATATGTAAAGAGGTTAGAATTGCTATTTATGCATTGAACGTTCGTTTGTGTCGATACGTCGATGCGGTAAATGCCATTTGTAATGAATAGAAAGCATGCGGAAGCAAACAATTAAAATGAATAAGGTGTAAAGAGCCCAATCACTAACAATAATTTGAGCCCCAATTAAGAAGCCTGCTAGAATCGTCCAAAAAGCATATACTTCAGCTCGAAGGACGAGAGGTTTTCTACGGGCTAAAAGATCGCGAATAATACCGCCACCAATACCGGTTAAAACAGCTGCTACGATTGTAGCGCTAATGGGTAAATTTAGTTTTTGAGCATATAATGCCCCTTGTACGGCGAATGCTGATAAGCCGATAGCGTCAGTGATGTTTTCCCATTTTTTCCAATGTCTAATTAATTTATTTGGAAAAAGAAAAATAATTGTCATTGATAAAAGTGCGATTTGGAATAACATGTCTTGTTGCCAAAACGCGACAATCGGATAACCGATTAGTAAATTACGAAGGGCACCTCCTCCAAATGCGGTTGCCATTCCTAAAATATACACCCCGAAAATGTCATAATCCTCTTCCATTGCAACAATGGCTCCGCTTAGTGCGAATGCGATTGTGCCTATGATGCTAAAAATCTCCCATGCCATGAATTTTCTCCCCCGCTAACTAGATGAAATGTGCTTCCTCTGCTATTATATTAGAAGGTTTAAATTTCGAAAAGGATGAGTGAACATATTTGATGGAAGAAAAAGAAAAAGTCATATTAGTAGGCTGTCAATTACAGCAAGATGACGATGAACAGTTTATGCATTCCATGAAAGAACTTGCATCGTTAGCAAAGACTGCGCGAGCGAAAGTGTTAGTGTCAACAACGCAAAAACGACCGAAGTTTCATCCAGTGACTTATATAGGTAAAGGTAAATTAGAAGAGCTTACAATGTTAACGGAAGAATTAGAGCCGGATGTTATTGTATTTAATAACGAGTTAACGCCGAGTCAAATTCGGAATTTATCCTCAGTATTAGATGCAAGAGTAATCGATCGAACGCAACTCATATTAGATATTTTTGCGCAACGTGCGAAGTCGAGAGAGGGTAAGCTTCAAGTGGAGTTAGCGCAGTTGCAATATACAATGCCGCGTCTAATGGGGCAAGGTTTGTCTTTATCACGTCTTGGTGGTGGTATTGGAACAAGAGGGCCGGGTGAGACGAAACTTGAGACGGATCGTCGTCATATTCGATCGCGTATTGATGAAATAAAGAAACAACTTGCGGTTGTTGTGGAACATCGAAAAAGATACCGTGAGAGAAGAAAAGACAATAAAGTATTTCAAGTTTCATTAATAGGATATACAAATGCAGGGAAATCGACGCTATTTAATAGATTAACGGAAGCGGATACGTTTGAAGAAAACTTATTGTTTGCAACGTTAGATCCGACAACAAGGAAGATGCCGTTACCTTCTGGTTATACAGTGTTGCTAACTGATACGGTTGGTTTTATACAAGATTTACCTACGTCGTTAATTGCAGCTTTTCGTTCAACACTAGAAGAAGCTGGTGAAGCAGATGTTATTTTACATGTTGTTGATTCTGCAGATCCAAACTATGTAGGGCATGAGAAAACGGTAAAGAAGTTATTGTCAGAACTTGAAATTAATCATATTCCGATTATTACGTTATACAATAAAAAAGATGCATTACATCAAAATTTTATTCCGTTTCCGAAAAGCGACTTCTTAATGACAAGTGCTTTTGAAGAAAGCGATTTATTACATATAAAAGAAGCGATAGAAACGAAAATGAAGGAAGAAATGGATCCATATCAAGTGGAGATTCCTCCGAGTGAAGGTAAGTTGTTAACGTTATTAAAGACGGAAACTCTATTAACAAAGATGGAATTTCTGGAAGATAAATTTGTATATAATTGTACAGGATATATATTTGCCTATTCGCCATATAATGGGCAGTTAAAGAGATTTTTAGTGGAAGAAGGAGAAAATGATAATGTTTGATCGTTTAAAAAATGGAGAAAAAATGGCTCCTATTGTAAAAGAAGTAGAAAGTCAAATTACAGAAGTGCATAAACGTGCAGATGAAGTGATTGAAAGTAATCAATTTCGTGTATTAGAAAGTTTTCGTAAACATAAAATTAGTGACTCGCATTTTATTCCAACGACTGGCTATGGATATGACGATATTGGTCGTGACACATTAGAAAAAGTGTATGCTGATGTATTTGGAGCGGAAGCGGGTCTTGTTCGTCCGCAAATTATTTCGGGGACTCATGCGATTTCAACAGCTTTATTTGGTATTTTACGTCCGGGAGATGAGCTACTGTACATAACGGGGAAACCGTATGATACGTTAGAGGAAATCGTTGGTGTACGCGGAAAAGGTGTAGGGTCATTTAAAGAATATAATATCGGTTATAACGCAGTTTCGTTAACGGAAGAGGGGCTTGTGGACTTTGAAGCTGTTGCGGCTGCGATTCATAGTAATACGAAGATGATTGGTATTCAGCGCTCAAAGGGATATGCTACTCGTCCGTCGTTTACTATTTCTCAAATTAAAGAGATGATTTCGTTTGTTAAGGAAATTAAAACTGATATAGTTGTATTTGTTGACAACTGTTATGGCGAGTTTATTGAAGAACAAGAGCCGTGCCATGTAGGTGCAGATTTAATGGCGGGCTCGCTTATTAAAAACCCAGGCGGTGGAATCGTTAAAACTGGTGGTTACATTGTTGGGAAAGAACAATATGTTGAAGCATGTGCATATCGTTTAACATCTCCAGGGATTGGTGCTGAAGCAGGGGCATCTTTATACAGTTTACAAGAAATGTACCAAGGGTTCTTCTTAGCGCCGCATGTAGCGGGACAAGCACTAAAAGGTGCAATCTTTACAGCGGCATTTTTAGAAAAGTTAGGAATGAACACGTCACCAGCGTGGAATGCGCCAAGAACGGACTTAATTCAATCTGTTCAATTCGATGATAAAGATCGTATGATTGCCTTTTGTCAAGCGATTCAATATGCATCTCCGATTAATTCTCATTTCACTCCGTACGCAAACTATATGCCGGGTTATGAAGATGATGTAATTATGGCTGCAGGAACGTTTATTCAAGGTGCAAGTATTGAATTGTCGGCTGATGGCCCAATTCGTCCACCTTACGTTGCTTATGTACAGGGTGGATTAACGTATTCTCATGTGAAGATTGCAATTTGTTCTGCGATTGATGCGTTAATTGAAAAAAAATTATTAACAATTTCTTAAAGGGAAGCTGTCGATTTCGGCAGCTTTTTTCGTGTAAAAGTAATGATTTGTGCCATTAGAAAAAAGAATGAAAAAAACCTAAAAAAAATCATGTAAGAAAAGCTAACATCTATTGACACTAAACATAACATAATATAAAATGAGAAGCAGTTAAGGCGAAGGAGGAACTGAAACTATGAAAGAAGATAGACGTTCTGCCCCGCTGTTTCCTATTGGTATTGTTATGGATTTAACACAATTGTCTGCACGTCAAATTCGCTACTATGAAGAGCATAATCTTGTTTCTCCAACCCGTACAAAGGGGAATCGTAGATTATTTTCATTTAACGATGTAGATAAGTTGTTAGAGATTAAAGATTTATTAGATCAAGGCTTAAATATGGCTGGTATTAAGCAAGTGTTACTAATGAAAGAAAATCAAACAGAAGCAGTGAAAGTAAAAGAAGAAACGAAAGAAATTTCAAAAACGGAGCTTCGCAAAATACTTCGAGATGAACTACAACATACAGGTAGATTTAACCGAACTTCATTGCGACAAGGTGACATTTCAAGGTTTTTTCACTAAAGATAACTGATTCTGAAGGTGTTTAGAGGGACTAAGGAGGAATTTATAATGGCTAGGTACACAAAAGAAGATATTTTCCGTTTGGCGAAAGAAGAGAATGTAAAGTATATCCGTCTGCAATTTACGGACCTTTTAGGAGTAATTAAAAACGTAGAAATTCCAGTGAGCCAATTAACAAAAGCTCTTGATAACAAAATGATGTTTGATGGATCTTCTATTGAAGGTTTCGTACGTATTGAAGAATCTGATATGTATTTATATCCGGATTTAGATACTTGGGTAATTTTCCCTTGGACAGCTGAAAAAGGTAAAGTAGCTCGTTTAATCTGTGATATTTATACTGCAGATGGTGCTCCATTTGACGGAGATCCACGTAACAATTTAAAACGTGTATTAAAAGAAATGGAAGCTTTAGGATTCTCAGATTTCAATCTTGGACCAGAGCCAGAATTCTTCCTATTCAAAGTTGATGAAAAAGGAAATCCAACATTAGAATTAAACGATAACGGTGGATACTTCGACCTTGCGCCGATGGATCTAGGGGAAAACTGTCGTCGTGATATCGTTCTTGAGCTTGAAGAAATGGGCTTTGAAATTGAAGCGTCTCACCATGAAGTTGCACCAGGTCAACACGAAATTGACTTTAAATATGCAAATGCAATTCGCTCATGTGATGACATTCAAACATTCAAACTTGTTGTAAAAACAATTGCTCGTAAACATGGTTTACATGCAACATTTATGCCAAAACCATTATACGGTGTGAACGGTTCAGGTATGCACTGTAACTTATCACTATTTAAAAATGGTGAGAACGTATTCTTCGATCAAAACGGTGATTTACAATTAAGTGATGATGCTCGTCACTTTATCGCAGGTATTTTAAAACATGCACCAGCATTTACAGCGGTAGCAAACCCAACTGTAAACTCTTACAAACGTTTAGTACCTGGATATGAAGCTCCTTGTTACGTAGCATGGTCTGCACAAAACCGTAGCCCATTAGTACGTATCCCTGCATCTCGTGGTATTAGTACACGCGTAGAAGTACGTAGTGTTGACCCAGCTGCAAACCCATATTTAGTAATGGCTACATTATTAGCTGCAGGTCTTGACGGAATTAAAAATAAATTAACTCCACCAGCTGCAGTAGACCGTAACATCTATGTAATGACAAAAGAAGAGCGCGAAGAAGCAGGTATCGTTGACTTACCAGCAACATTAGCGCAAGCGTTAGTTACATTACAATCTAATGAAGTAGTATGCAGTGCACTAGGAGAACATTTACTTGAGCACTTCATCGAAGCAAAAGAGATTGAGTGGGATATCTTCCGCACACAAGTTCACCAATGGGAACGCGATCAATATATGTCTCTATACTAAGAGAGAAAAAAGCCCTGATACTGGTCTTATCCCTGTCAAGTAGACAGTATTAAAAAGACTAAGCAGCCATCGAGATTCGATATTCTATCGGAGCTCGA
>NZ_JAEHBO010000128.1:0-8719 GCF_016483575.1 Bacillus cereus group sp. N12 | reverse complement strand
AAAAAACACCCATTAATATAAAAAAATAAAATTAAAAACAAAAAAAAAAAAAAAAAAATTAAAAAAAAAAAAAAAAAAAAAAAAAAAAAAAAAAAAAAAAAAAAAAAAAAAAAAAAACAATTATAGAAAACAAAAAAGAAACCCGTTTGATTGTTATATCAAATAGGTTTCTTTTCTCGATTCACTTATAAAGAAGCTTTATATATGCTTAAAACATCATCTTTATTTAATTTTTTAAAGTTACCAAATTCACCATAAGCCATCGCTTTATCCGCCATTAAATCAATTTCATTTTCGCCAATAGTATAATCAGATAATGCTACTGGCGCCTCAATTGAAGTCCAAAATTGACGCAGTGCCTCAATTCCTTCTAACGCCACTTCTTTATCTGTTTTGCCATCTGTTTCTATATCAAATACACGAATAGCGAACTGTTTAAAACGACTTACATTTTCATCTATAACATGCTTCATCCAATTTGGGAATAGAATTGCAAGGCCGCCGCCGTGTGGTATGTCATGAACAGCAGAAACTGCATGCTCAATATTATGAGTTGCCCAGTCTCCTTTTACTCCCATTGCTAAAATGCCGTTTAACGCCATAGTACCGCAATATAAAATTGTTTCCCTATGCTCATAATTTTCTAGATCACTTAAAAGCTTAGGAGCTGTTTCAATTACTGTTCTTAAAACAGATTCACAATAACGATCTTGTAGTTCTGTATTTGTTCCATGATGGAAATATTGCTCTAATACGTGTGACATAATATCTACCATACCGTAAATTGTTTGATCTTTCGGTACAGACGCAGTATGAACTGGATCTAAGATTGAAAACTGCGGGAAAGTAACCGGGCTACCCCAACCGTATTTTTCATTCGTTTCCCAGTTTGTAATTACCGAGCCTGCATTCATTTCAGATCCTGTTGCTGCAAGAGTAAGTACAGTACCAAATGGTAATGCCTCGCTAGCAAATGCTTTTTTCGTTACAATATCCCATACATCTCCATCGTACTTACTACCAACGACAATCGCTTTCGTACAGTCGATTACACTTCCTCCACCAACTGCTAAAATAAATTCGACACCATTTTCTTTACAAATTTGAATCCCTTTTTTTACTGTTGATACACGAGGATTCGGTTCAACACCAGTCAATTCAAATACTTCCGCATTTATATCTTTTAAAATAGAAATTACATTATCATATATACCGTTTCTTTTAATGCTGCCTCCTCCATATACGAGAAGAACTTTTTTACCGAACTGTGGAATTTCAGTTTTTAACTGCTCTAATTGTCCTTTACCGAAAATAAGTTTTGTCGGATTACGAAATACAAAATTTTGCATATCTTTTTACCATCCCTTCTATTTAAAAAGCAACTATACTTTTGTATACCATATTTTTTTCATTTCACAAAAATATTTGCTTAACAAAAAAATCCCAGCCTTTAGGGCTGAGATTTTTTATTGATAATAAGGTGAGATCATTAAGTAAACAATAACACCAGATAGACTTACATATAGCCAAATTGGCATCGTCCATCGTACAATTTTACGGTGACGTGTTAATTGATTCGTAAAACCAAATACAAGTGCGAACAATGCAAGTGGTACAATAATTGCCGCAAGGATAATATGTGTAATTAAAATGATGAAGTACACATATTTAATAAATCCTTCCCCGCCAAAATGTGTTGCTGGCGCCAAGTAATGATACGATAAATACGAAACACAGAATAGCAAAGTCGTCGTGAATGCCGCAAGAATGAAACCGCGGTGCATTTTCACATTCTTTTTAATAATAGAGTATAAAGCTGCTAATAAGAATACGAACGTAAAGCTATTAAAAATTGCATTTAACATTGGTAAAATCGTTACATCAAAATGTACTTCTCCTTCATAGCCAACAGGTCCAAAGAACAAAAATAAAATAATCGCATTTACAATTACAGAAAGCGTTATCACAATAGGAGCATAGCTTTTCTGATTTGTTGATTGATCCACCAAAATGGTCACTCCCTCTTCCTTCAAATATGTATACGTAACCTCACTATTTTAACATATTATTCACAGTGTAAATGTGACAATAGTTTGACACAGTAAGACAAGACAAAGAAAAAAATCCTTCTTAATAAAACTTCTTAAGAAGGATTTTATCGCTTTATTATTCAAATAGCAATGCAATTAGTTTTTGTTAAAAAACGTATCGCTATATGCTTGAAAAATTTCAGATACTTGATATCCCATTAATGAAATTGCTGTTAATGAAAAGAAACCAATCATAAGAAATCGAAACCACATATAAATCTCCTCCTTGTATTTAGCTTAAAAAACGTTAGCTATATTACAAGTTACGTGGCACTCTTCATCATCACTTTCTTTCTTCTTTACAATTGCTGTTATAAATCGAATCATAAAGAATAGAACAAAAGGAATTTGTTCGTAATTCACCTTGGCATAGTTCAGCAACGGCTCGCGCTGCACATCGAACGGGGATGAGAAGGAATAGAACATACCTTGCTCTTCCATATATACGATTACAATTTTCATGCAAAATACTATTCCTAGAAACGAAACAATATCTTGCCATTCTGTCGTATATAACAGGTTATACAGCTCTAATACGTACTCTTCCATCATCATCCCCCCCCTTCCTTTTTTACCATTTTGCTCGCCTTCGTATAAAAAGTCAAGAAAAAAGTTTATATTCACTATGACAATAGTAATTACTCGTTTCTATGTTTATATATGATTCTTTTATAGCAATGATTGGGTGTAACTCTATTCCAAAACAATAAATTAGAGTCGAACGGATTCTTCATTTCTACTTTTAGGTTTCAAAACTGTGCTATTTTTATTTCTATTAAAAATAAAATAAGAAAGTATTATAAGAACAGTAACAAGCATCGTTAAAAGTGCTTGTGGACGCAAAGATTCAATTGCAAGCATTGCAACTAAAACTGCTATAATAGCAGCAATTGTAACATACGTTACATATGGGAAAAGCCACATTTTCACTTTCAAATTTCTTTGTTCTACTTTTCCCATTTTTTTACGCATCTTTAAATGCGAAACTGCAATAACGAGATAAACGAGTAACGCGATCCCACCAGAAGCATTCACTAAAAATAAAAATACTTTATCTGGAGATATGTAACTAAAAACAACTCCAATATAAGCGAAGAAAGTTCCAAATAAAACTGCTCGAACTGGAACACCACTACTGTTCAATTTTAAAAACACCTTTGGAGCATCTCCTCTTTCTGCCATCGAAAAAAGCATTCTTGAGTTTGTATATAAGCCCGAATTTAAACAAGAGAGTACAGCTGTTAACACGATAAAATTCATAATTTGTGCTGCCGCTGGTATTCCTATATGTTCAAGTACCGCTACAAATGGACTTTTTAGTATGTTTGCTGAATTCCACGGAAGGAGTGTAACGACTATAGCAATAGATCCAATGAAAAATACGAGAATACGCCAAATTACACTATTTGTTGCTGTTTTTACTGCTTTTACAGGTTCAGCAGACTCACCAGCCGCTACCGCTACAATCTCTGACCCCATAAATGAAAATATAACGACGGTAATTCCAAGCAGCACCGAACTTATCCCATTTGGCATAAATCCCCCTTGTCCTACTAAATTTGAAGTGCCAGGTGCTTCCGTTCCTGGTACAAATCCTAAAATAACAGCAAGTCCAAGACAAAGGAATAAGACGATGCTTATTACTTTAATAAAAGAAAACCAATATTCAAACTCTCCAAATGATTTCACTGAAAAAACATTCGTCAACGTTAATAAAATCGTTAATATTAGGCTTAATAACCAGAGTGGGATGTCTGGAATCCAATATTGAATAATGCCAGCACCTGCTGTGGCTTCTATTGCAATAACAATTACCCAGAAAAACCAATATAGCCACCCAATTGTATACCCCGCCCATGGGCCAATAGCTTCTCGTGCATATGTTGCAAATGAACCACTTGTCGGGTTAATAGCTGCCATTTCGCCCAACATTCTCATGACGAAAATGACTAGAAGTCCTGCTAATGCATATGAAACGATAGAACCTGGCCCGGCCGAATGTACAACTGCACCACTTCCAACAAACAAACCAGCCCCTATTACGCCACCAATTGAGATCATCGTAATGTGGCGTATTTTTAGGTCTTTCTTAAGATTTTTATCCAAATCTTGTACATCCCCTTCCAAACTTTATTTTGAAATTTATGTAAGAGTATTATGCAAAAAACCTTGTCTTACACTTCTTAATATATCAAAATATTCTGAATTCAAAAATTTCAAATCCACCTCCTTCATAAATTATTACATTAGGTTTAATAATTTTCCATACACAATTGTTGAGAAAATTATTAAACCTAAAAAAGATAGAATTTTCAGATATTATTAAAGAAACAAGATTATACATCTAGACAACTTTTTGTATAGGAGTGTTGATATGTTAAACAAGTTCAAATTTATTTGTTGTATGTTAGTAATTTTCTTACTGCTACCGCTAGCTCCCTTCCAAACAAAAGCAGCAAACAATTTAGGATCAAAATTACTCGTTGGATATTGGCATAACTTTGATAACGGTACTGGCATTATTAAATTAAAAGATGTTTCACCAAAATGGGATGTAATAAATGTATCTTTCGGTGAAACTGGTGGTGATCGTTCCACTGTTGAATTTTCCCCTGTGTATGGTACAGATGCAGAGTTCAAATCTGATATTTCCTATTTAAAAAGTAAAGGAAAAAAAGTAGTTCTTTCAATAGGTGGACAAAATGGAGTCGTTTTACTTCCTGACAATGCTGCTAAACAACGTTTTATTAATTCCATTCAATCTCTAATCGATAAATACGGTTTTGATGGAATAGATATTGACCTTGAATCAGGTATTTACTTAAACGGCAATGACACTAATTTTAAAAACCCAACAACTCCTCAAATCGTGAATCTTATCTCAGCAATTCGAACGATTTCAGACCATTACGGCTCAGATTTCCTACTAAGCATGGCCCCTGAAACAGCTTATGTTCAAGGCGGGTATAGCGCATATGGAAGCATATGGGGTGCATATTTACCAATTATTTACGGAGTGAAAGACAAACTAACTTATATTCACGTTCAACACTATAATGCTGGTAGCGGCATTGGGATGGACGGTAATAATTATAATCAAGGAACCGCAGACTACGAGGTCGCGATGGCAGATATGCTCTTACATGGCTTTCCTGTAGGCGGTAATCCAAATAATATTTTCCCAGCTCTTCGTTCAGATCAAGTAATGATTGGACTTCCGGCGGCACCAGCAGCAGCTCCAAGTGGCGGGTATATTTCTCCAACTGAAATGAAAAAAGCTTTAGATTATATCATTAAAGGCGTTCCTTTCGGAGGAAAGTATAAGCTTTCTAATCAAAATGGCTACCCTGCATTTCGTGGTCTAATGTCTTGGTCCATTAATTGGGATGCAAAAAACAGCTTTGAATTCTCCAATAACTACAGAACATATTTTGATGCTATTCCTTTGCAAAAATAATAAAAAACAGCAATAGGTTATATAAAGTAACCTATTGCTGTTTTTTATTTATGTAAATTACTTTTTCACATCCATATCTACAGTACGAAGAGATTCATCTCCATTTCGTAAATAGCTATTTACGAGACTTAAAAGTAACTTCCCACCAACTAACATTGCACGTTCATCAAAATCAAATTGAGGATGATGATGCGGATATGTTGCTCCTATTTCTTCATTACCCGCACCTGTGAAGAAAAATGCTCCTCGAACATGCTCTAAGTAGTATGCAAAATCTTCACCACCCATAATCGGCGGCACTTCAATGACCCTTTCTCTTCCAAGATCACGTTCTGCAACCTCCATAAAATGACTCGTTTCCTCTACATGATTTATTAATATTGGATAGCCACGTTTATATTGAATATTAACTTCAGCCTGAAGAGACTGACAAATCCCCTCAACAACTCGTCTAAATTCCTTCTCCATATATTCTCTTACTTCAGGATCTAACGTTCGAATGGTTCCTGTAAACGTAGCAGTATCCGCAATAATATTATCCGCTTGACCAGCATGGAATGTACCAACTGTTAAAACTACGGATTGAAGTGGATCGACTTTTCTACTAACTAACAGTTGCAACTGGTTAATAATTTGTGTTGCAACAATAATAGCATCTACAGTATGATGCGGCATACCTCCGTGACCACCTCGCCCTTGAACCTTCACCTCAAAAGAATCAGCTGCCGCCATCATTGCTCCTGCTTTCGCACCAACAATTCCTACAGGCATTTGAGAAGATACATGCGTACCAAAAACAACATCTACTCCTTCTAAACAACCATCCTCAATCATAGCGATAGCCCCGCCAGGCTCTTTCTCTTCTGCATGTTGGTGTATAAGAACTATTTTTCCAGAAAGTTGGTCTCTATGATCACTTAATATTTTTGCAACTCCTAAAAGTGTTGCTGTATGTCCATCATGGCCACAAGCGTGCATTACGCCCGGAACCTTTGATTTATATGAAACTTTCTTTTCATCTTGAATAGGTAGTGCATCAAAATCAGCACGCAACGCGATTGTCTTCCCAGATTTCCCACCTTCAATTACGCCGATGATTCCTCTTCCCCCGACATCTGTTTTCACATCAATATGAAAACTTTTTAAGATTGCAGCTATTTTTTTCGGTGTTTCTATTTCTTGAAACGATAGCTCTGGGTATTGATGAAAATCTCTTCGCCACGAAACCATTTGGTTATACAAACTTTCCAACTCTTTATGCCATGTTTCTATCATAGAAATTCCCCTTTCTTTTTTAACACTTTAAATTTAATTTACATAACATTCTGTATTTAATCAATAAAAAGGAGAACTTTCTCTGAAAGTCCTCCTACTATTCTAGAATCGTCTAATTACTATTTTGCTTCAACACAAATACTGAAAGTTCAGGTACACTCCAAAATCTAACCGGCATTCGGGTTGTCCCAATACCTCGATTTACGTATAAATGTAACGGCTTATTCTTCCCTTCTAATTCATACATACCTTCAACATAGCTCTCAGCTAATTTTGTAGTAATTAATGGACCTATAAAAGGAATTTGAACTTGTCCTCCGTGACTATGCCCTGAAACTTGAAAATCAACTGGATAACAAGCTACTTTGTCTACAACATCCGGCTCATGTACTAATAGCATATTGAAATCTTGTTGCCTTACATGTTTTAAAGTCGCGTCTATTTGCGGCTTCCCTAATAAGAAATCATCCAAACCTGATATTGTAATATATTTACCGTTTCCCACTTTAATTTTCTGCACTTCATTTACTAATACAGAAAAACCAGCTTCCTCCATATACTTTTTATAAAACACACTACCCCCCCCGCCCCTATCATGATTCCCAAACACAGCATATTTCCCTAAGGGAGCATTAATTTTCTGCAAAATAACCTTCGCTTCATCTTTTTCCGCACTATAAGATCCAAACTTATCTATTAAATCTCCTGTGAAAACTACTATATCTGGATGCAATTCATTCATCTTCTCCACCAAATTTTCTAGTTGTTTCAATGTAAACTCTGGTCCTAAATGTACATCTGAGAATTGCAATATTTTTTTATTATTAAACTCTTTAGGAATCGTCGGGGCTTCTATTTCATTCCACGTAACTGTTATTAGTTTTCGTTCTATTTCTGTCGCATAGAAATACAAGCTTACTGGAATCATTACTATACTTATGAAACTTATAATAAGTTTCTTTAAGATTGATTTTTTTTGTTCTTTTTTTACATGATGCGTATTCATGTTTTCACCTCTAGATGTAGTTTAAAATCCTTTTGTTACATTGATGTGACAACATGAAAAAAATTGGGGTTTCAACACGTTGTAGCAAATATGTTTGTTATCCCAGCTGCAATTTTTACCGGTCATGTAACTTGGATTGAATATTTCCCAAACTTCTTGTTTTCTTTGGGAATTTAGTAGGCGGTTTGTATTTTGTAGAACTACCTTATTTCATATCTTATAATAAGAAACTACCTACAAATAAAGAGAAGACTGAAATACAGAACAAATCTATATCCGCTTAAATGGAATGGTTATAAAGTAGGCCTAAAAAATATTACAAATTTCATTTTTTTCGTGAATATATCTACGTACACTTGTTCTCGAATGTTTTATACGTTATAATAACAACTTAAATAGCATTATTTACATATGAGGTGAAAAACATGAATAAAACAGAATTAATTAAAAACGTAGCACAAAATGCTGAGATTTCTCAAAAAGAAGCTACTGTAGTTGTACAAACTGTAGTAGAATCAATCACTAACGCTTTAGCTGCTGGTGAAAAAGTACAACTTATCGGATTCGGTACATTCGAAGTTCGTGAAAGAGCTGCTCGTACAGGCCGTAACCCACAAACTGGTGAAGAAATGCAAATCGCAGCTTCTAAAGTACCTGCTTTCAAAGCTGGTAAAGAACTAAAAGAAGCTGTAAAATAATGAAAAAATAGCCTTCTCGTTTATGAGAAGGCTATTTTTTCATTACATAATTAATAAAAATCTGACCATTGTGCTGTTTTTTTTGTTCCTTTATGCAAATAAAACCTTTCCTTTCAAAGAAAGATTTTGCTGTAATACTCGCCTATATATATACTGTCTCTTATACACATCTGACGCTGCCGACGAAGCTAGA
>NZ_JAEHBO010000127.1:0-8791 GCF_016483575.1 Bacillus cereus group sp. N12 | reverse complement strand
GGCAGCGTCAGATGTGTATAAGAGACAGACATATAAGACGTATGGACAAACACTTATTATTAAAGGTTTTATATGATTTTATATTAATTTCATGTCAATAGAATATTACCATGAATTATTATACGTCCTATTTAAAGGACTTATATAAAAGACTTATCAATAAAACGTGTATTTAACCCTATAAAAAAAGAGTAATACTTCTTAAGTATTACTCTTTTAACTATATAGTTTTATATAAAACACTTAGTTTATTAAACAGATTTTTATGATCCTGCTTCTTTTTTAATAACTCATTTTTCTGTTGGTTGTCCACAGAAAGGAAAGGGGATGTTAATGTCATGTTATATTTCGTTATTTCTTTTATTAATTCCGTAGTTATTTCTGAGATTTGCAGAAATAACACATAAAATTGTGATTCATTTTCATTCATTTGTTTTTCTCTGAAATTAAGTTCTACAAACTTGTCAGTATAACTTGTCAATTTCATATCAATATAATCACTATAACTCACATGTAAAGCCATAAAGCGATTAAACTCAGATAAACTAATTAATTTCTTTGTTAAACATAGATGTACTAAATAAATCTTGTATACAGCTTTAAATGAAATAATATATTTAGTTCCTTTTTTTATTAATTGGATGTATTCTCCGTATCTGTTAATTAAATACCTTAATTTATTAGGTTTTAGTCTCAATATTCTACTAACTTGTGAAGTATTGTAGATTTTATAAGGATCTAGAGCAGCAAACTGTAATGGAATTATCTCATATTCGTTATTTAATGTGTTAGTTACCTTGTTATAAAAAAAGTCTGTTTCAAATTCACTTTGTATAATCTTTTTTATTAACCCATATTCTGTGTTCCAATTCCGCATTTTTTCACCCCTTAAATCAGATTGTAACATGCAAAATACGAAATATACAAAATTTTCATTTACTTTATTATAATTATTTACTTATTTCTTTTATGATGTGATTTTTCCTCCTAATAAACAGTTACATCCAAAAAATTTTAACATTCATTTCAATATTGAATTTCATCCATTCAAAAATATATTCACTCTGTATTTTATGTATTTTGAGGACTCTACACAGATATGACGTAATACATATGACGAACTCTATTTTTATTTTTTAGCTTCGTCACATGTCTTTTTATTTATGTCGAAGGATATATGACGAACTCTAATAGTAAATAGATCCTTATTACATTTGATTTTTATAAGACATACATGAAGATGTATTACGTGTTTTTAAATCCAGAGTCTTGATGGATAACGAGTTGTTTTTTTGTAAATTTCAGTTAAAATATTTTTAAAACATTTTTATGTTCTCAAATGTTTTATTTACCCAATCAGTCTAGGTTGGCTTTTGGATAGTTGCAATCGATTTTATGCAAGTTTCCGTATTTTATTTCCATATCAGGGGAGTGTTTAAAATTGAAAAAATCATTTAATCATGCAGTTAAATATATCGTCGGAGAAAATGATCGTGGAGTTTATTTTAATCGTTCTGATATTTTTACAGTTTTATTTTTATATGAACAGCGAACAGTATCTCAAATTCAATTACGTAAATTTTATGAATTGATAAGTGGGGGGCCTATAAGTCGAACTACTTTTTCATCAAAGTTAACTAAATGGGCAAAAATGAAATTACTAAAAAAGGAAAATATAAGCGTGAGAAAAAAGCGAGGCTTCACACTAGATTTCGTTTCTATCTCTTTGAAAGGAGCTGAAATATTATATAGATTAAAATTACTTTCTGATTGTAGCACCTCATTTGTTACTAAAAGGCAATATGAACACAATATAGCAATCACGCAATTTGTCTTAAATTTACTAAAAGCAGAATCAAACAATGAACATGCCGGCGCAATTGTAGGCGGTAATGGAGATTATCTCTTTCCACTAAGCCAAATTGTAAAGCAAAACTTACAGTTGCCCCACCTGATGTATTCCGATTCAAAAGATGTCTACTTTTTATATGAAGATGAAGAATACCGTGAAGTGTTTCAGCCAGAACTTCAACCCGTTTCTTTCCTACCAGATCTGCCTCAACTTGTATATTCATTTCGTCCATCTAAAGAATTTTATCCTGACTCAAAGGGAAACCCATTAATAATCCCAGATTGGATTATTACTTGTAACAATTCTATTATCAATATTGAAGTTGATACAGGATCGGAAAACATTCCGTTTTTAGAAAATAAATTAAAAAAATATCTCGATATCGCTGCTGCTAACCCATCTAAGCAATATTACGTGTTATTTTCTATTATTGATGACTCCTACCATACCATTTCTACTTACAAAAAACGGACCACACGTGTTACCAATTTAAAAAAAGCTTTTGGTAATATTCCACGTTTAAGTGTGGTAAACAACCTAAATGTTTACGTATGCAATATGGGTAGTTCTGCACTTGTAGTAAATAATATTCTTCAAGAAGTTCGCGAAACTAATAGTTTAAGCAAAAGTCACCTAATCAAAAAAATCACTGAACGTTTAAACATAAATTCTTCTTTCCCTTATTCGGTAGAGTGGATATCTAATAAAAATGAAATGCAAGCGAAAGGGGTTCAGCATTCTAAACTACTTGAGCTAACAGATGACATTTTGGTATTACGAAAAAAAACATCTGATGAAGAAAAAAAATCTTTAGATTACTTAGAAATAGTTTGTATATTAACAATACTTAAGGTAGGGGAGGTTAACACACACTTTAAATTACAACAATTATCAGGATTGTTGGCCATGCAAAATCAACACCAAACACTAAACCCAATTAAAATATTGGGGATATATGAAGCGGACGAATTAGAGCATGGGCAGCAGGCCATTTTTACTGATTTGTATCACAATTCCATAGCACCAGAGAATATATTATTGGCTACTTCTGCTGAATTGCTTAATTTCACCGCTGCTTTTTATCCTTTAAAAGAGAGGGTGAAACAAGAATTTGGAGAACGCAGTTCAAAAGAATGCTGAACTCAATAATACACCAGGTAATGGGGAGGATCCAAAAGCCGGGAGGAGCAAGAAAAATTCCTATACAGTTACAATCGATATTACAAAAAGCTGGAAATATCGTTTAGTAGCTCGCTCATCTTACTATGTTGTGACTTTACTATTGCTGCTAGCTTGGTATTTTGCTTTCAGGGGAATATATAAATATGCTTCTTTCTGGTCAATACAAATGGGCGTTCCATTACCTACCTTAAGTATCTTCGGTAATCCGTTCGAAACTAATTATTACATTGAAACCTTTTTTAGCTTTTGGATTTTAATTTATACTTGGCAGCTTTCAACCAAGGTTAAGACTTATCAGGAGATAAAACGTAGATGGCTTATTTTCTCGATGATGTTAATTGGTATAGTTGCCCAGTACTTATGGGCGTTTAGTGTTCCATTAGCTAAAATATTTATTCCATTCTTAAATTCGAAAGCTGGAGAAGTTTCACTAAATGACAAAGGATTAGAGGATACTATACTTTCAAATTTTAGTAATATCATGCACGTTGTATTTGCTATACCTGTAATTATTATTATTCTCGTACTCTTATGGCTCTTTAAAATTTTTTATGAACATAAAAAGGAGCTTTTAGATGCATTCGGAAAATGGGAATACGTGTTTAAAATACCTGGTTGGATGCTTTCCTTTTTGAATGAAGATCGTCAACGAAAACTTGCTACTTCATTACACAAATTTTTCACTGAAAAAAATCCATCAAAATTGCCAGAACCCGATATCTTTCTCGGTCCTAACAGTGCTACACGGGAAATGGCAGTAATCCAGGGCAAGTCTTTAACACTTAATATAATGATTATCGGTAACATTGGTACAGGTAAATCAGCTGCACTAGGTTTACCAATTGCCAATCAAATTCTTGACTATATGGCTTCAATGATTAATAACTTTAAAACCTTATATGCAAGAAAAGATTATCATTCAGAGGATGTAAAAGGAACGCAGGTAAATGGTCTTACAGTTATCGAGCCATCTAACGACTTCTGCGAAAAAGTATATAAATTGGTATTGGCACACAAGATTCCCGAAAGTGTTATTTTCTATTTAGATCCAACAAATCCTGATACCCCTTCAATAAATTTCGTACGTGGTCCAGTTGATAAAATTGCTGAGATGTTATGTTCAGTATTAACGGGGCTCTCTGATAATGGAGCAGGAAATCCTTTCTTTGTTCAATCTGAGCGTTCGCATCTTAAACAACATATTTACTTGTTAAAACTCCATGATTCAAAATTTGAAGCTAGATTTGAACATTTAATTGATATGTATAATGATGCTAATCTCGTTTTTGAGATGCATCTCAAGTTAAAAGAGCGCCTTCCAAATGATATTGAATCTATACCTGATAGAGATGAACGAAATCATTGGCGCATAATGAAGCAAGTTGATGAATGGTTTGCTTTAAATTATGTACCTGAAATTTCTGGCGGTCGTGGGGGAGGGGAAGTTGTTTATCATACTGAAGGGAAATACTATGGGCAGCCAAAGATTATTGATAAACAAGAAACCTTCGTTCGTGGTTTACGAAACACATTAAATGATATTTCAGCTCAACCTCTGCTCCGTCGTGTATTATGTGGTCCATCAGATTTTGACTTTGAAAAGCATTTGGAATTTGGAGGTATCCTTTTAATCAATACAGCGAAAGGGGAACTTTCTGACCTATCTGATGTATTCGGTAAATTATGTTTATATGCAGTGCAAAATGCTGTTTTCCGTCGTAAACCTAACGTATCTCCATACCATCCTGTTTTAGTTGATGAGTTTGCAGATTACATTTATAAAGCATTTAAAAGTTTTCCTGCTCAATCACGTAAATATAAAGCTCCTTTAATTGTTATTGCACAAACCATTAGTCAATTAGCAATTGAACATGGCCCAAGATTCATGGATATCCTGTTAGGTACATTTCGTAATAAACTTGTTTATGGTGATGTTACTAATGAAGATGCTAAATTGTTTAGTAAGCTTATGGGTACGAAAACAATTTATGAAGCACGTGAAGGTGATCAAGAAATTGATATGGTAACAGCTGAAACGAAAACTCAAAGTACACGTAGAACATCCTACTCTTATTCGAAAACAGAGGTACCCATTCTTTCTGAAAATGATATATTGATTCAAAAAGCATTCCAGTGTGCTGCTAAAATTGTAAAAGATAATGCTCCTCAAGGAGGAATACAAGTAAATGCAAACTTTGTTCCTGCCACTGAGTTTAAAACAGCTAAGATTCAAGTTGATGCAGAAGCAGCTGCTTATTGGCTAAAAGTACGTGAAGAGTCATTGAATACGGAAATTAAATATGATGATTATGTTACAGATACAGATGTTGATAGTGAAGATACTGTAATTGAGGAATTGAGTACACCTAAAACAGTGCCTACTGCAATAGAAGGTTGGTTACAAACGTTAAATCCTGATACTTACGATTTTTATAATAATGAAGATGATACTGACAATGAAGGTGATTTAACAAATAATCAGTCTGTGCAAGATTACTCAAGAAATTCTGCTCCTAAGCTAAAAAAGAAGGACGCTACAGCATCAATTGCTACTTCTACTTCAACAGAACCCGCAAAAATTAATGAAGTAATCAATGTTCAAAAAGAAAATGTACCAGACACAAGTAAACATAGAGAACCTATTGAAATTAACAAAAAAGCATCAGTTATTACTGAAACCCCAATAGAAGTGCCAAGGGCAAAGCATACACCACAATATAGAGAGCCTGCTTACACATCGACTGTAACTCATAATCAGCAAGAACAGGAAATTCAACGAACTGCAGAAATCAATGGTAAAAATACAACATCTAACTTAACAATGCAATGGTTACAGCAACAAATGGCTGCAACTGTTTCTCAAGATGTTGAAAATACATTACCTTTAGATGAAATGGACGGAGGCTCTCGTCTTCACAATCGTAAAATAGCAGAAGTAACTCCAGAAAGTGCAGCAATTAAAGATAAACTCCGTCAATATATCGAAGGTGACATTGATCATGATTGATAAGCTATGCATATAACGAATATTTCTACCAGTAAGAAGGGGTGGGCTGTAAACTCATACCTTCTTATTTTTTAAGATGCATATTTCCGAAAAAAAGACTTTTTATGAAACAAAACCAGAATTGTGGCCTTACAGCAAAACTTGATTAGAATCCTGTGTTAATGTGCAGGATTTTTTCCTATTAAGCAATCGGTCCAGATTACGGAATAACTCCTTACTGAATAAGATTTTAAAGAAGAAAATTAAAACTCAGTAAGGAGGGGTTTCTTAATCTCGCATTGCCCCAGCTTCCCGGGAAGTCATTGCTCCTTGTCCTGCTCTTACATCATTTTGAATTTCTTGTTTTACTTTTTGCGCATCAGTTTCTGCAAAATTTGGTTTCATAATAGAACCAGACTTCTCTATAGCTTTTTTATGATTTTGCATACAAATCCTCCTCAATTTAACGTTTAACACTCTTATTTTGTACAAAAGTACACTCGGTATACCCCGAGTAGTTGAACGAATCTCACGTAAAGTAAAGGAGGGAAATTAAATACGTGGTTTCTGTTTTTAGGAATAGCAAATAGAAATTATTCCAATGTCAAGTGCGATTATGGAGCCATACATATAGAAAATGAAAAAACTAAAAAGAAGCAGGTACCTCTGTAAAGGTATCTGCTTCTTTTTACATAGATTCTATAATCATTTGTCTTTCATACCACTTGTTAAGTTTTTCATTAACACTTTTTGAAATGCGTTTCATTTTTTTATTACAAAATCTTGAGAGTGTAGCAGGGGATAGACCTATTTCATCTGCTATCTCACGCATTGTTTTATTTTGATGCATATGCTGATGCATAATTTTCTCTCGAACCATATCCTCTGATCCTACAGTAGGTTGTTTTACTGTATCTACAATATAACGCTCCTCTTGCTTCTCTTGTGTATCTATTGATTTTTTCTTCACCATACTATCTATATTATTCATCAATTCTTTTGGAGGTAAAATAATGATTCCCAACTTTTCAAAGTAATTCTTAAACCAATTACGTTCTCCTATCTTTGTTTCATCCAATTCCTCTGCATACGCCCAATGTGAAATTACATTTTCTTTTTCTAAATCATTTAAAACATTTTCTAGTTGTTCACGAATTCGAGTTGGGCGCCCCTTTGTAGTTGTAATACCCATTACAGATAGTAAACCTTTTTCTCCACCAATGGAGTATGGTCTTTTTAAAGTACTGTATTGTTGACGGATTCGCCACTGCCAGGATAAATAACGTATTAAACGTTTATGAAACTTGTGTCTATAGCTATTATACTCTAATGCTTTTTTCGATAATAAAGCAGTTGTGCTATTAGATCCATACAAATAGCCCGATAAAAAACTACCTGGTTTAATCTTACAGGATTCTATCCCCATATATTCATTAGTATTCTTATCTCTCCATAACACTACAGAGTCCAGTACGAATAGCCTTTTGATTACTTCACGTTTTACTTCAAATTTTTCCCCAGTTTCAGCTTGATCGTTCAATACTACAACTTCATTATCATCATTCAAATAAATAAAGATGCTTGCTAACGCTGCAATACGTTGCGCTACTTTTATCTTATCTTCTGCACGATAATACTCTACACCGTTTGCTGATGCTTTTGGCATATTACATAATTCCAACACATTTTCATAACTAAAATCTATGAATTCATCTGGAGATTTAGCTTGATTTAACCATTGTATTGTAATGGTATCCAAACAGTCTGCTGTAAGATCATCCATATTACTAATTACTCCATCAACCAATATAGACCATCTTTCTGCTTCGTTTGTATTCACTAATCTCAAATCCTCATCCTTATGTGAAGATAGTTGTGCAACTCCGCTTGAATTTTTTGTTTCTAATGGCAGTACCGGTTTTGCTACTGCTTCATCTTCCTCAAAATGATTTTTTGCTATTCCATCACGTAATTGATAGTACATTGCGTCATTGGTTACAGGATAGTAATCATCTGATATATCTTCTATATGTTCTGTTACCTGACTATCTTCAAAAATTGAAATTTGAGTTGGTTCAACTGCTTCAACTTTTTCTCCGAATTCTTGTTCAATGATCTTATCTAGTACATTTTGAATTTCAATTTTATATTTATTCAGATTGGCATAAATGTTTAACAACGATATTCCTTGCTCTTGTTTCTGACCTAACCAAGAAACAAGTGTCGAAAAGGAAGGGGACATATTAGCTGATGTTACTAATTTATCGTGATTCCCTTGTACTTCTTTATAATATTTATTCCATTTGGCCCATAACTGCTTGTTTTCTTCATAAATTGGAGCAGCAAGTAGGAGGGCATCACTAAACAATGCTAACACTTTCTCCATATTTAAATACCTCCTAACAATGTTAATTACAAATATAATTTGAATCTTAAAAATGTGAAACGTCATAGCTATATGATGGCTATATAACCTTTAAGTTGAAATGTTGTCTGAATAATCTACATAATTGTTGTTTTTTTTACACATTTTACTGTGAATCATTTAAATTCTCTTTACTTGTCTTTAATTATATAAAACTGCTTCTATTTGTAAAATCATTACTTTACAATACAATTTCAATTTTTGAAAGTTTTTAACGAGTTTCCCGAAAGAATTCTCCTTCCTCAAGCGTGTGAAGGGCGTAGCCCAACGGTAGGTGGGAGATGAATTTCGGTTTGGCGTAGCCAAAAGGTTTTCCTTTTTATTTTGCCTCTGATATAATCAGTCT
>NZ_JAEHBO010000126.1:0-8939 GCF_016483575.1 Bacillus cereus group sp. N12 | reverse complement strand
ATGAAACATACTCCTTCTCCGAATTTAACACCATTAGAATGGTTTAACAGATTTACTATACACGTCCATTTTCATACTGTATAATACATCTTTAATTATCAATCCATTCCTTTTGGTCTATAGAAAGGAGAGTCAAAATGGAACTTCTTCAACTAAAATACTTTCAAACAGTTGCACGATTAGAACATATGACAAAAGCCGCTGAAGAATTGCATATCGCACAGCCTTCGCTCAGCAAAACAATTGCTAGACTAGAAAAAGACTTAGGCGTTCCGTTATTTGATCGCCAAGGTCGACAAATTACATTAAACTCTTTCGGGAAAGTATTCTTAAAACGAGTAGAGCGCATTTTTCATGAATTAAGTGAAGGCGAACGAGAAATTAAAGATTTAGCTAACTTACAACAAAGCTCTATTACGCTGGCCGTTTCTATTCCAAGAATATTACCAGAACTACTCGGTTCTTTTTTACTAGAACATCCTAATGTTAGATTCCAACAGTTTCTCGCATCTACTCCTTCTATGAAACGACAACTAGATAATATAGAAATTGACTTTTGCATTTCTTCTGTGCCAATTGAAGGCGAGGAGATTATTTGGGAACCACTTATTACAGAAGAAATTTTCTTAGTCGTCCCTTCAGGCCACCGTTTATCAGGACGTGAAAGTATCTATCTTCATGAAGTAAAGGACGAACCGTTTATTAGTATGAACACTGGTTATGGATTTCGACACTTAACAGATGAATTTTGTAAAGAAGCTGGTTTCACTCCACATATCGCTTTTGAAGTAGATGAACCAACAGTGATTAGCGACCTCATTAAGCAAGGCCTCGGCATCGCTTTTGTTCCAAGTTTAACTTTATTAAAAAACTCTACTTTATCATTAAATAAATTACGTATTATTGAACCTAATTGCGAACGAACCATTGGCTTAAGTTGGTCGAAGAAACGCTACTTATCGAAAACTGCTCAGAAATTCCGTGAATTCGTGATTGACTACTTCTCCAATATTAGGTCATAAAATTATATCGATCATAACTTCAAATATATCGACGTTTCGCCAAGAAATATTGATTTATCAACAAATAACGACACAAATAGAAGGTGCCACCCCCATAGGATGGCACCTTCTATTTCTTACTCTTCTCTAATTCCATTTCAGCTAAAAGTGGTAGTACATTATCAAAAATATGCGTATTATTATTTTCGCCTGTTACGTACCCACCGTAATATCTACTAAATACATTATCATTTCGGAATGTGGCCATATGTTCATACAATTCCGTCGCAAACTTTGTATCACCTGTTTGTAGTACGTACAAAATCGTTAATCCGTAAGCAGCTGGTGATTCATAATCCACAGTTTGTTTTCCCGTTTCTAAATTATAACGGCCGTATAACTTTCCGTCCTTCTGGAACTTCTTCTTTATAAATTCCAAATAAGCAGCTGATGAAAGACCACCTAAACTACGATGGTAAGCAACGTATGATTGGTCAATAAGATTCACTTCTTTATCGTACGTAAATGTACCATCTTCCTTATACTCTTTCGGGAATGCCCAGCCATGCCTTGGATAATCCGCTAGAAATTGAACCACTTCTTGATACTGCTCAGCAGAAACTTTTCCATACTTTTTCATGTACGAGAATGCATGCGGATTTATGTATGATGTTGTTGCAAAACCACTTTGCTTCCCTGCATCCGCGTCATAATAATCAACGTAATAATTATCTTTCTTATTGTAACGAAGTACAGCATCACTCAATTGATCTGCAAGATTTTTATAACGATCTTCCTTATACATTTCATAAGCACGATATAATTGTTCTATAATACGAAGATCATCTATAAGTGCATTTGTAGCTGATTGCATTTCTCCCTTTTCAGAGACTTTCCATAAAACGATACGATCCTTATGTACAAAGTTATTTTGAACGACCTTTACTTGTTCATCAAATAACGCTTGATCATCTTTATCCAATGTATATTGTAGCCATAGCCCTGCCGATTCTGATAAAGCTTCACGGCCTTTCGCTTCCCCAGTACCTGCCTTTGTATCTTCTAAACGATAGGTGGCAAGTGTCCCATTTTCATTCACCATATGTCTTAAAATAAAATGTTCCGTACGGTTTCCTTGTAAGGCTGACCAAAATACAATTCCACCTAAGGCGATTAAGAGAATAACTCCAATCCCTATATATAAACGTTTCCGCAATCTTTTCACCTCCCTAATAAGGCTAACCTTAATTTTACCAGAACATACGTAAATTAAAAAAGACAATCTAATAGATTGTCTCCCGCATTTCTACCCCTCACAAACCTCTTTAGAAGGTCTATATAGTGATTCCACAAGTCGGTCATATTCACGACGTGTAATTTCTTTATTATACAACTTCAATAATAAATCTCTATGCTCTTTTGAAAACGCCATCTTTTTAATGACTTCAGGATACATAAAACACCCTCTCCATTTCACATAAACTTCTTCAACTACAAAACAGAACTTATGTTCGCATAAAAGATTATAAAATATTCCTAGATAAAAAACAAACAAAATATTATTAAACGTTAATTTCTTTCTATTTATAATATTCAAACATCATATTACCATATTCACTTTTTAAATACATATATATTTTTGGCAGTTTATTGAATAAATCTTCCAATTCAATCAGAAAATAATGGCAAAAAAGAAGAGGAGTATATATATGGATACCGTAACATTAGCAAGAGCGTTTTTTGGTTCTTCATTAGCATTCCACATTATCTTTGCAACACTTGGAGTCGGGCTATCTTTGATGATTTTTATAAGTGAGATACTCTATCACTGGAAGAAAGATTCCGACTATGCCATTATGGCAAAAAGATGGACAAAGGCTTTTGCTATTCTTCTCGGTGTAGCAATTCCAACTGGAACAATTGTTGGTGTACAAATCTCACTTCTTTGGCCTGGTTTCGCCAAAATTGTTGGGCAAGTTATTTCTGTTCCCTTTCAAATTGAGATTTTCGCCTTCTTTTTAGAAGCTTTATTCATGTCTATTTATGTATATGCAGCTGATAAATTACCTCCATTCATGAGATTAATCTCACTCTTTTTCGTCATGATTGGTGCCACGGCATCCGCCGTGCTTATTACATCAGCAAATACATGGATGAATACACCCGCAGGCTTTTCCATGGGGCCAGATGGATCGGTTTTTAACGTTGATCCGTGGAAAGCTTTCTTTAATCCGAGCTTTGGCACAAGCGCATTCCACGTCGTTATTACAGCCTATGCGACTGGAGCAGCCGTCATTGCCTCTATCGCTGGATTTAAATTATTAAAGAAGAATGTAAGTGAGCGTGAAGTCGCTTATCATAAAAAGGGACTACTGTTAGGACTCGTCGTGACATTTATTACAGGTGCTACGATGTGGCTTTCGGGGCACGAATCAGCAATCGCCTTACATAAGCATTCACCTGAAAAACTTGCATCTGCTGAAGCTTTATTTGAAACGACATCACATGCTCCCTTATCAATTGGCGGGGTTGTGGATCCTAACACACTTGAACTAAACTATGCGCTGGAAATTCCGAACATGCTTAGCCTATTAGTGGGACTAGACCCTAGCACCGTCGTAAAAGGTTTAAAGGAATTCCCACAAGAAACATGGCCACCATTTTACACACATACGCTGTTCAACTTAATGGTCGGCACCGCTGCCTTTACCTTTGCAGTTGCAGCAATCGCTCTCTTATATTGGTACTTCGTTTACCGAAAAAAAGGAGCCGAGTTACCAAAGTGGCTTCTTTGGGGAGCTGCCGCATGTGGACCAGTTATGATGCTCGGTATTGAATTCGGATGGATTTTCAGCTGTAGCGGTCGTCAGCCGTGGACAATTTATGGTATGCAGCGTACAGTCGATGCTTCTACACGCGCTGATTTCGTCGGTCCTTTATTTATTCTATTCATTATTTTATATATCGGACTCGGTATTTTAACAGTCTTTGTACTACGGACATTCTTTAAGAGACATCCGCTAAAGAATGATTTACATCACCAAGGAGGCGGTTCTCGTGCATGAGGAAAGCATAGCAATCATCATCTTATGGGCTCTTATTTTCGTATACAGTATATTAGGGTCCATTGATTTTGGAGCGGGTTTTTGGGGCATGGTATATGCGAAACATCCAACACTTGCTGCCAAGCTTGCTAATCGATACTTATCACCAACTTGGGAAGTAACAAATACGTTTCTTGTCTTTGTCGTTGTCGCTTTCCTTGGTTTCTTTCCGAAAGCAGCCTTTACCCTTGCAACCGTTATGTTCGTACCAGTCATGCTAATTCTAGTACTCGTTGCAATTCGTAGTACATTTATGGTATTTGCTTACTCTCTGCCGAAGTACCAACATCTTCTTCGGATTATTTCAGGTATTACAGGGCTCTTAATTCCAGCCCTATTAATTACCGTTTTACCTGTTACAGAGGGTGCCTACATTACAATGGCTGAAGGAAAAGAAGTACTCCTTTACGGAAAACTTCTTTCTAGTCCTGTTATTTATTGTTATATGCTATTCGGACTAACTTCGGAACTGTTTCTATCTTCTCTCTTTCTCGCTGATTTTGCGAGAGAGCAAGGTTCAGAAGATGCATATAGAATTTATAGAAGAAATGCCATCATACTTGGTCCTGCAACGCTCGTTACGGCAATTATAGCTCTCGTTGTAATGGACCCACAAACACACTGGCTAATGCAAGGATTAATAAAGCAATTCCCATGGTTTACAGTCTCTATCATTTTATTTGTTATCGGCTATTCCTCCCTTTGGTGGACAAATAAGAAATATAGCACACTAGGATTTCCTCGCATTGCAGTTTTAGCTGTCGTCGCTCAATATGCATTTGCAAGCTACGCTTACGGCGTCGCTCATTTACCGTATATCATTTACCCGGACGTAACTGTATTTACAAGCTTTACGACGGTCGAAACATTCTATGCGCTACTTATCCTCTACGCAATCGGGATTGCAATTTTACTACCCGGATTCATTTTCTTCTGGAATTTATTCTTGAAGGATCGAACTTTTTTAAAGGAAAAATAAACATATAAGCTGGAAATGGGGCATTATCATATATAATGTCCCTAAGTATTAGGCCCCTCTCTCGATAGTTATTTCACTACTATCTACATTTGCCTCCTATCATCAAATACACATATTCACTAGATTCAATTAAATGCCTAGTTCCTATCATTTTTTTGTGAATATACTGCTATATAAACTTGAGACAAGCTACATCCGTTCAAGGGAAAATAGAAAGGTAGGCTAACTATGAGCATTGAGATATGGATTACTATTATTGTATTCTTCTTAACGATGGTTGTTATTTTTTGGCGACCTCGTGGCTTAAATGAGGCATGGCCAGCAGCAATTGGCGCTGGTATTATCCTCATTACTGGACTTGTATCAAAGCCAGATGTCATGGACATTATAAGTAAAATCGGAGGCGCTTCCATAACGATATTGGCGACCATCGTTATGGCAGTTATATTAGAAAGCTTCGGCTTCTTCCATTGGGCTGCAGCAAAACTCGCAAATTTAGCGAAAGGTTCTGGACGCCGCCTATACTGGTACATTCAATTACTATGCTTTCTTATGACTCTTTTATTTAATAATGACGGTAGTATTTTGATTACAACCCCAATTTTAATCCTTCTTCTGAAAAATCTTCAATTAAAGCCTCATCAACAAATTCCTTATTTATTAAGCGGTGCTTTAATCGCCACTGCATCTAGTGCACCAATCGGTGTAAGTAATATCGTAAACTTAATCGCATTAAACATCGTTAATATGACTCTCTATATGCACACAGCGATGATGTTTGTACCTGCAACCTTAGGATTATTGTTTATGTCATGGCTCATGTATACTGTTTTAAAGAAAAAATTACCAGAGAAATTACCGGTTTCTTCATATGATATTGAAGAAATTTTCTTCACGAAAAATTTCCATCCATTAAAAGGAAACAATTCTGTTGATACGAAACAAAAACGTACAAAATTCATGTTAAAAGTATTAGGTTTTGTCTTCCTTATGCGCTGTCTTCTGTTCGTTGCATCCTTCTTATCTATCCCAATCGAAATCGTTGCGGTGCTAGGTTCCCTCGTTCTTCTTATCTGGAGATGGTACTACTTACGAACAAACCCTGTCGATATTTTGAAAAAGACACCGTGGCACATTTTAATCTTCGCCTTCTCTATGTACGTCATTATTTACGGGCTTCACAACGCAGGATTAACAGCCGCACTTGTGCAATGGCTCGAGCCACTTGTAAGTCAGCATTTACTCTATGCTAGCTTTGCCATGGGCGGACTTGTATCCATCCTCTCTAACGTCTTCAATAACCACCCTGCACTTATGATTGGTACAATCACATTAACAGAAATGGGGCTAGATCCAGTCACATTAAAAACAATCTACCTCGCAAACATTATTGGTAGTGACATCGGTTCACTATTATTACCAATCGGTACACTAGCTTCCCTCATCTGGATGTATATTCTGAAACAAAACAAAATTAAAGTAAAATGGAAAGATTATTTAAGCGTATCTCTCATCGTTATTCCTCTCACAACAGTCGTCACATTATTCCTCTTATACTACTGGGTACACCTCTTCTTTGCCTTATAAAGAAAACAGAAGCCCCCTTTGCTACCGTCTTAGCAAAGGGGGCTTTTTCTATAATTAAGTTAGGTACTACAGTGTGATCAATCAAGTAAAGAGGTGTAACGTGTTATTGGTATAAATGACTACCAGTATCTTTAAATTCTTTCGCCTTCTCTTTCATTCCTTTTTCAATTGCTTCTGTCGTTTCTAAGTCATTTTCTTTCGCATATTCACGAATATCATGTGAAATTCTCATACTACAAAACTTCGGTCCACACATTGAACAAAAATGAGCTGTTTTCGCTCCTTCTGCTGGTAACGTTTCATCGTGATACTCCATCGCACGTTCAGGATCTAAAGACAAATTAAATTGATCGCGCCAACGAAATTCGAAACGTGCTTTTGAAAGTGCGTCATCACGCTGATGAGCCGTTTTATGCCCTTTCGCAAGATCAGCCGCATGTGCTGCAATTTTATACGTTATAACCCCTTCTCGAACATCATCTTTATTTGGTAAACCTAAATGTTCTTTCGGCGTTACATAACAAAGCATCGCCGTTCCAAACCAGCCGATCATTGCTGCTCCAATTGCGGATGTAATATGGTCATATCCTGGTGCAATATCTGTCGTTAGCGGCCCAAGTGTATAAAATGGCGCGCCCTGACAAATATCAAGTTCTTTCTCCATATTTTCTTTAATTAAGTGCATCGGTACATGTCCAGGTCCTTCAATCATAACTTGCACATCATGTTTCCAAGCGATTTTCGTCAATTCACCAAGTGTTTCAAGCTCCGAGAACTGCGCTTCGTCATTTGCATCTGCAATCGAACCTGGACGTAATCCATCTCCAAGCGAGAATGAAACATCGTACTGCTTCATAATTTCACAAATCTCTTCAAAATGAGTATATAGGAAGTTTTCTTTATGATGGAATAAACACCACTGTGCCATAATCGAACCACCGCGTGAAACGATACCTGTCGTACGTTTTGCAGTAATTGGAATATAACGAAGTAATACACCAGCGTGAATCGTAAAGTAATCAACGCCTTGCTCCGCTTGCTCAATTAACGTATCACGGTACACTTCCCACGTTAGATCTTCTGCAATTCCGTTTACTTTCTCAAGTGCTTGATAAATAGGTACAGTTCCAACCGGTACAGGAGCATTACGTATAATCCATTCACGCGTCGTATGAATATTTTTACCTGTAGATAAATCCATAATCGTATCTGCACCCCAGCGCGTTGCCCATGTCATCTTCTCTACTTCTTCTGCAATAGAAGAAGATACAGCAGAGTTTCCGATATTTGCATTTACCTTCACATGAAAGTTACGTCCGATAATCATCGGTTCTGCTTCCGGATGGTTAATATTCGCTGGTAAAATCGCACGACCTTCTGCAATTTCCTTACGAACAAACTCAGGCTCCACTCCTTCACGAATCGCAACATACTCCATCTCAGACGTAATAATGCCATTACGCGCATAGTGCATTTGCGTAACATTTGCACCTTCCTTCGCTCTAAGCGGCTTACGATCCATTTGCGGGAAAATAGGTGTATGTTTCGAAGCCACTTTCACACCGTCATCCTCTGGTTTTACTTCACGCCCTTCGTATGCCTCTACATCCCCGCGCTCCATGATCCAAGAATGACGCGGCGCCTGCAATCCCTTTTCCAGCTCCACTTTATACTCAGGATCTGTATAAGGTCCACTCGTATCATACACACGGATAGGCGGATTTTGGACACCATTCGTATCGCTTTGTGCAATCTCACGCATCGGTACTTTCATACCTTCCCGTGGTCCATCTACATACACTTTCTTACTTCCTGGTAAACTCGATTTCAATTCAATTTGCTCAGCTGAAACAGATTGTTTCATAACCTTTGTTGCCCCCCTGTACGTGACAAGGACGAGATATGGCCAGCGTATGCCAAAACAAAAAGAGCCAGGTCCATAAAAAAATAAGGACCTGGCTCATAAAAGACATCATTATGTAAAGCCGTTAACTTCCCTACGCTGGTACGAGCCAGATCAGGTCCAAAGGGTTAAGAAGTTCACACGCTTCTCTCTCAGCCTACGCATACGTTAGGCACCCCTAGTTTATCACTGATTTAATTTTCAATACTTTCCCATCATACACGATAATCTGAAAAATGCAAAGGTTATTTATTTTCCGCTTACGGAATCATCCAAGTTAAATAATAAGCCTGTACATACGTCATAATACCAACAATAATAACGAAGAACAAACTATGCTTAACTGTAAAACGGAACAAATCCGA
>NZ_JAEHBO010000125.1:0-9053 GCF_016483575.1 Bacillus cereus group sp. N12 | reverse complement strand
ACGCGAGCTGGGTTCAGAACGTCGTGAGACAGTTCGGTCCCTATCCGTCGTGGGCGTAGGAAATTTGAGAGGAGCTGTCCTTAGTACGAGAGGACCGGGATGGACGCACCGCTGGTGTACCAGTTGTTCTGCCAAGGGCATAGCTGGGTAGCTATGTGCGGAAGGGATAAGTGCTGAAAGCATCTAAGCATGAAGCCCCCCTCAAGATGAGATTTCCCATAGCGTAAGCTAGTAAGATCCCTGAAAGATGATCAGGTTGATAGGTTCGAGGTGGAAGCATGGTGACATGTGGAGCTGACGAATACTAATAGATCGAGGACTTAACCATATAATATGTAGCAATGTTATCTAGTTTTGAAGGAATATGCCTTCATAGTTTGGTGATGATGGCAGAGAGGTCACACCCGTTCCCATACCGAACACGGAAGTTAAGCTCTCTAGCGCCGATGGTAGTTGGGACCTTGTCCCTGTGAGAGTAGGACGTCGCCAAGCAAGCTTAAGACGAGTCAGAATGACTCGTCTTTTTTGTATGCTTTCATACCTCTATCGATTGCCTTTTTAACCGCTTCTAAATAGGAAAATCCATATTTTTGATCTGGTTCTAAGTAGGTTCCTTCTGCCCATTCGTTCCACGCATTGATAAATAAAAACTCACTGTTATAAACAGAGTAAGTACGATGAATTTGCTTACTTAAATAGATTGCGAACTTTTCAGGAGTAGAACCTATAAAAATACTGCTATTTGAATTTTTGCGTCGTGCAGTGTTATCCCAATCAACGAAAGCTCCAGGGAATGTTTTTTTCTTTGGAGGAGATCGTTTTAATATATACATCCATACTTTATCGTAGTCCCAAGCATTTAATTGCATACCAGACTCATATATTGTTTTATTTATGTCTGAAGAGCTATCATGGGCAATTGTATAAAATGGTTCAAACTGAATGCTAGCATCGAACCCATTTATATCAGGGAGTGGAAAACTGTTTAATGTTTCTGTAAAGTATATACCTTTTAAACCGTTTTCTCGTGCTAATGCATTCCAATAATTAAGCATTTTTTCACAATCAGGAATATGTCCCGGGCGATAAATAATGAATAGAGGTTTATCATCTATACGAATATATCTTTTATCTTGGAACGCTTGTAATAAATATTCAAAGTGCTTTTTCCAATCTGATACATCTCCATAATCTTGAGGCATTAATATATGTTTATCAAGACCATCCCAAGATTTTGTCCATGGCTCATTTGCCCAAGAAAGGCAAAATGGAAAATCTGGTTCCCCTATCTTAAGTACCTCATTAAAAGGTGTTTCTAATAGCCTCTTACCTTTAAACCAGTAGTGATAATAACAAAAACCATATATACCGTATGCTTTCGCGATTTCTGCTTGCCATTTTCTTACGGATGGGGTAGTTAAGTCATAATAAAAATCTTGATAAGGTTCCCTAGGTTGATAATGTCCTGAAAATAAAGGTTGTGCATTTTTAGTATTCGTCCATTCAGTAAAACCTTTACCCCACCAGCGATCATTTTCTTTTATTTGATGAAATTGTGGTAAGTAAAAAGCGATTATTTTCAAGTTATATCCCCCTTATGTTCTTCGAAGTTCAAGTGGTGGGAAGTTACTTTTGATTTTGTGGAGCAAGTTTAAAACGAGAGATTTTATATTCTCTTACTGTTTTTGTATGCTACGTATTGGATTTAGTTTTATAGTTTGCTTAATACGAGAGTCTTGGGTGCTCTCATATATATGTCTGAAATAAAAAGTATCATTCATCATGAAATTAAGCGGATTACTATGAACGAAAGAAGTTAATCTTTCTGGAGAACAAATAGGGCCTGTGGTAACCGGTTTACATCATCAAAAAAATCCCGCAGTTTTAGATACTTCTCATAATGCTTTTTAATATAGGTCATAGGTATAACAGTTTCTCCATAAAAGCTGCTATCTCTAACATCTCCTGCACCAGTAGGACTGTGTACAAAATTCCCATGTTCATAATCCGAGATAGCGCGATGTATATCTGGAAAAGCCTGAGATAAAGTTTTATGCCATCCTGTTTGAATTAATTCAGGGTGTTCCTTGAATTGTTGACAAAAATCGAGAAAATATCGTGCCTGTGTTGTTGCGATGAAGATTCCACCTGGACGCAGAATTCTTGAAAATTCTTTTATCCAATTTTCTGCAGTTTCTTCGGATAAATGTGAGAATACAGAATAAGCAAATATGATGTCTAATGAATTGTCACGAATAAATTCTACAGGAGGTTGTGGGCTTGCGGTTTTATATATCCCTCTTCCTAATGTTTCATTGCAAAGAGTAATCATGAAGGGGTCTACATCAATCCCAAGCAGATTTTCATCCCGAACATCTTTGAACAAGAAGCGTATAATTCGTCCCCAACCGCAACCAAAGTCTAAAACTTTACTGTCTTTATTCAAGGGAACCCCTAAATTTTGAGCGTATGTTTTTATATGACTATAAAACAAATATGCTTCATATAGGGCGTGTTCATAGGAAGCACCTACAAATTGTTTTTGGATTTCTTCAGGGGGGAACAAAGGTACGGGTACACCGTTTATTGTTGTTTCTGAGCAACTTTGTATAAATAGATCTAGAAGTTCAACGTCAGATAATGGACTAACAAGGTTATCAAAATCACTTCCTAACTTAAAATTATTCATTTGTTAAACCTCCAAATTACATAATGATAAAATTTATTTACGATTTTTTTGTACTAATAAAAACATGCAAAAATTCAGCATCTAACCCTAATGATCTATCCTTTTGTAAATAAACAGTAGTATACATATTTGCCTGTGTGTAAATATATTCAATCATATCTAGCCCCCAATCAAATGTTACTAAAGACCCATTCTCATCGATAGGGTTTCCATGATAAATGGGCTCTTCAATATGCTCAATTACTTCTTTATTCACTCTTGCTCTTTGCACAGTCTTCGTGAGTGTATGATACCAAGGGACAGTAAATACATGAGCACCACCAGGTTTTAATACTCGTTCTATTTCTTTAAATGCCTTGTTTGGCGTCATGACATGTTCAAAAACATCTTGAGTAATGAATAAATCAAAAGATTCACTGGGGAAGGTCATGTCTTCTAAATTTTCACATCTAATTCCTTGAAAGTATTGGCCGAGAGGATAGTTTTTAAAGTATTGAGAATATGTATAGTTTTTACAGTTTTTTATTAGTAGCTGAGTTGTAATTCCTCCAGGAGAGGATTCGTGGATATTATAGGAATTCCATTTTGGAAAAAATGTATTTAAAACATGGATTAAAGCTCGCTGCCTTGGTATAGATTGGCATGTAGAACATAAGTAATGATCTCTAAGCCAATCATTATGTTCTATAAATGTAGTTTCCTTCTCGCAAATAACGCAGTACCCAGTATTGTGTTTCAAATTGTCTTCCACATGACATCACTCCTGTTTTAAATGCAATGTGTTGATGGATAGTATGACACACTTCAACAATCAAAGGAATCAAAGAGAGTGGCTGAAAATTAGGAAACTCATACAAGTACGATTGATAGAAGGGGATAACCAGCTGAGGGATAACCAGCTGAGGGATAATCTCGCGCGAATTACAGTGTCAATTTATGCTATGCGAGACATTCGCTTTTATTCATTGAAGAATGTATAGACTTAAAATATCCCTTTCTTGTATGGATACATTTCAAAGTCCTGTGCATATATTTCTGTAACTAAATCCATAGTTTCTTTATCGTAAAAGCTTTTATATGTTGGAAATCGGGGGAAGGCTTCATCTGTAATGCTAAGTTCTGCATAGCTGCCTTCATACATCATCTTATGAGTGCGATGATGATCTGAATTCGTAAGTATGGCTAGGTCGGACTTAATTAAACTGTATTCGTCTTCTATTTTGGGAATTTGCTTATTAAAATCTTCTAAAGGTATGTAGCGTTGGATGAAGGCTTCTTCCCCCTGAACATATTGCTGACTAAAATGTATATCCATTACTAGGGAGTTGGGACCAAGTGCTTGAACGTAATATAAAAATTGTTTAAATGATATTCCTTCATTACTATATTTGTCATTATAAAAACATTTTCGGATACTTTCCCATTGTGGGCTAGCATATGGATTGTCAGCAAGTAATAGAAATGAGCTAACGGCCCTTGTATAGGGATTTCGTACGAGTTTACAAACATCTTTTTTCCCTTTTAGAAGAACATTTTGTAACTCAGGTATGTAATTTTCTTTGTTTTTGTATACCCAGAACTCATAGTAATGAATAAAGTCATTGTATTTCTTTGCTTCAGTATATAATCCAATTTGAAAAAAGAACCAATTAGCTAATGCGGTGCATCCGCTTCTATGACTCCAAAATAGTATAAGGGGAAAGTCTTTATGGAAGTGTGGAATTCGATCTTTATGTAGAATTACATGGTTTAAAAGTTTTTGATTTATATTTTTCATGAGTTCTGTACTCCTTTTTCGAGAGTTTTGTGTATGTAGAAGCATCTTTAAATGGAATACACGAGTGGAAATATAGGAAGAGAAGGTTGATTTTTTATTAATAAACTATATTCATGGGGGTGAGTAAATATTATAAGTGTTTTTTCGGACATTTTAGATAAGATAGTGATTCTAAAATGAAAATATAAAATAAAGATAATGAAAATGTATAAGGGGCATACAATTACAAGAGGATGAATAATAACAATGATCGAGTTCATGTATTTGCATTTCTAGGTGTGAAGAGTAAAAAAATTGCTTACTAGAGAGAGGATATTATGAGGAAGAATAATTATTTAATAGTAGGTGGAAATAGTTTCATTGGTATTAACCTCACGTTAGGTTTATTAGAACAGGGGCAAAATGTAAAAGTATTTTCCAGGCATATAAATAATTTCCCTCGAAATATTATAAATGAAGTTGAATTTATTAAAGGTGATTTAGAAAATGTTGAAGATATATATAAAGCTTTAGTGAATGTGGATATTATTATTTATTTAGCTGCGACGTCTAATGTAGCAACTTCCATCGAAGATATTTTTGGGGATATTAACAGTAGCCTTTTTTTTCTTAATTTCATGGAAAGTGTTAAAGATTTTCGTATTAAAAAAATTGTATTAGCATCTTCAGGGGGTACAGTTTATGGGGAACCTGAATATTTGCCTATTGATGAGAAGCATCCGTTGAAACCACTTTCTCCATATGGAATCACAAAAGTTTCGCTTGAGAATTATTTGTATTTTTATAAGCGAAACTACGGCATCGACTATGTTGTATGTAGATACTCTAATCCATATGGGAAATATCAAAATCCTTTAAAGAAAGTTGGGGCAATAAATTGTTTTTTGTACCAACATCTTAGTAATGAAAGGATTAATATATACGGGAATCCACAAGAGATTATTAGAGATTATATTTATATCGATGATTTAGTTGAAATTACTATACAACTATCACAATTAAATCGATTGAAATCTTGTGTATATAATATAGGAAGTGGCAAAGGTCTTTCTTTAAAACGAATTATAGTGGAATTGGAGAAAATAACAGAAAGAAAAGTAGACTTTATCTGTTATAAACCAAAACAAGAAAATGTTCAAAAAATCATTTTAAATATAGATAAGGTGAGACAAGAATTTAATTGGGAACCTAAAATAGATTTCAAAAGTGGAATTAGATTAAATAAGTTATGGATTGAAGAGTTCTTATATAGTAAAAAATAATAAACCATGCTCTACTTATATAAGCAGAGCATGGTTTATTATTTTACTTCTTTTTTTATTACCCAAAGATCTTGATGATCCCACCAAAACCCTTCAGTGTATTTTTTAATGATAGGGTTATAGGGTAATAACTTAATTTTGTCACACACGTAAGAGGGGCTAACTATCGTTTGGCCATATTGGTTAACATCTAAATCAAATTGTTCACTAGAAGGAAGGAACCAATAGCCTTGTTCATTTAAATTTGGAAATCCAAAGTATTTTTTACTTTGATACCCATGGGTGGTGAAAATGAATAAACCACCAGGTGAAACAGCACTATACAATGTTTGAAGCCAACGAAACCAAGTTGTATCAGGCATATGAGAAAAAAAGGATAAACAAAAAACAATATCGTACGTAGAAGTTTCCAATTTTAAATGTTCAGGTTCAGGGTGAGATAATATAGAAGAATGATTTAATGTGTTTTCAATAAAAGTAATAGCTTCTTCATGTATATCACAAGCAGTTATACTCAAGTTTGCTTGTAGATTTAATAAATGGCGTGTTACGCAGCCATATCCAGATGCAAATTCTAATAATTTAATTGGATTGTCTGCAGTAGGATAAAAGGAAGTAATTAAGTCTAAGAGTATTTGTGCTGATTTTTGTCCATCTTTAAAATAATAATCTATCGCTTCTTTTTTAGAAGGAAAGACTGGATTAGTGACAAGGAACTGAAAAATGTGATCCTCAGGATGGATATTTGCGTTTACATTGTAGTTGTTTGCGATTTGAGAAATTAAGTTTTTATTTTCCTCTATAAATGCTTTCAAAGAGTATTCCCCCTAAATAATAGTAGCGTCTTATAAAAATGCGGATAGTAAATAAAGTTCAAGGTTAAATGTTCAAGTATGTTTTTAGGTATTTTCTATATGTATACATCTTCATTTTAGAAATATCGTCGATAGTAAAGTTCTTTTTAATGAAATTCTGCATTTGTACAACTTCATTATAATGAGAATATGAATCTTCTGTTTTCGTTACACTATTTGTATGTCGTCTATGATAGTTTAGGGACTTTGGATTAAAGTGAATATGTCCCTCTTGCAGGATGGAAACATAGAAAAACCAATCACCAGCAATTTTAAATTTTGCTAGTTGTTTTTCTGTGTTTTTTATATCTATGTTTTTAAACACTACACTTGAGACATTAGGTATAGTGTTTTTAATAAGTAACGTATCTTGTATTTCATCTATGCCTTTTCGAAAATAGGGGGTTTTCCATTTTTCTTTATCGATATCATTTGTGTAATTTAAATAATGATCAGCTATTACATTTCCTTGTTCGTCTATTTGTTTTGATTGTGTGTAGCTTAAGGTAACCTTGTTATTTATATGAAATCCTTGTATCACCTCTTGTAAAAATGTCTTCTCACATAAGTCATCTGATTCTGCGATCCAAATATAATCACCGGTTGCTGCGGAGACTCCTTTTATCCATTGTTTAAATACAGAACCAGAGTTTTTTTCGTTAATAATTCGTTGAACTTTCAGATGAGGCTTATTTTCTTTTGAGAGCAGCTTTTCAAATGTTGATACGCTATTGTCAGTAGAGGCGTCGTCTAGGAAAATTAGTTCGTAAAGGGGGTAGGTTTGGTTTAATATTGATCTGACTCGGTCAGGTAAGTAGTGTTCATAATTATAGTTTGGTACAATTACACTTATTTTTTTGTAATTATGTTCGAGAAGCGCTAATAATTGATAAATGTAATTAAGAAAATTAAAGTTTTTTTCAATGAGCTCTTGGCCAAAGCTCCCCTTTTGTAAGCGTAACTCTTCATCTCCAATAAGTTCATATATTCTTTCGACCATTTTTGGTAAGTTTAAAAAGTCTACTAAGGCACCGGTTTTTTCTGTAACAACATCCTCAAAACCTCCAGCATTTTTAAAACCTATAACAGGAACCTTTGTATCTAATGCTTCTAAAACAACATTTGGAAAAGGGTCTTCCCTTGAGGTTAATAAATATAAATCAGCCCCGGCATTATATAAACCGATATCTGGAGTAGGATCAACTAATGTGAAATGTGCTTTATATCTTGGTGATAGAGTATCCATAAGGTGAACATCTGTTCTCCCTACCCAAATAAAATGAATATTAGTATGAACCTTTCTTACTGAGTAAGCAATAAATGAGAATAAATCTATTCCTTTTCGATAATCGGCGAAACCTACACCTAAAATAATTTTACTATCTAGAGGCAGGTTGAGTTTTTTGCGTAATTCATTTCTAGCCACTGTAATATTATTCTTATAAGGATTGTGGTTAAATAAACCTTGAGGGAGAATGTGACATTTTTGATGATCTAATTGCGTGATTGTAAGGAATTTTTCATATACGTATTGTGAAGGGAAGACAATTTTGTAAGCAGATTCAGCAATGTTTCTAGCTTTTCCTTCGGCAGAGTACTGTTGTATTAAATGCGGTAATTCATGTATTAACGAAATAACTTTTATATTGTGCCTAGCTAGTAATGCAACCATATCACCACTTATGACCGTACTGCATATGGCAATGGTATAGTCTTGTGATAATAAAGTCTTTATTAATAATTCGACCGTTTCTTCCGTGGGGTAGTCTTCCTCTAAGCAATAAACAGGACCATATTTTTGAAAATCGGGGATTAAAATGCCTGATCCAATAGAAATAATTGCGACGGAGTAATCGAAGTTTTCTTTAAGAGCTTTAATAGTATGTAAAGAAAGCAGCTGTGCTCCGTGGAAATGGGCATCATGGGATACATAAATGATTTTCTTATTAACATGCATTTCATAACGCCTCCTAAGTTTATTAGATTTCTTTACCTTTCTATCGACTTAGTAAAGGAAAAGAAGATAAGGAAGTATTTTATTTATAATCCCCCTAGAGATAAGCGAGAGGGGAAAATGGTAATTTTAGATCGGGTGCACTACTACCCTTAATATATATTTACTTAGCCTGACATTCATTCTTTAGAAAAGTATTAGTATTAAGCTAAAGGTTATAAATTGCCGATTATTAATTTAACTAAAGGAGTTTTAGAATCTCTAGGGATGGATTAGAAATTAAGAGGTTTATAATTTATAAAATAAAAAACATAAAAGGTATTGACGATTAAGGGTTAGAAGTGTAATATAGAACAAGTCGCCGATGCAATAACGCAGAAAACGACAAACGAAATAAAAAACTTAGTTGACATCGAAACATGAAGATGTTAACATAAGGGAGTCGCAAATGAGCGACCAAGTAGTTCTTTGAAAACTGAACGAAACAAACAACGTGAAACGTCAATTTTTATTTTTA
>NZ_JAEHBO010000124.1:0-9251 GCF_016483575.1 Bacillus cereus group sp. N12 | reverse complement strand
ATAAGAAAGAATTACTGTATGAATTGTTTGAGCCAAGATTTATAAAAGATGTGGATGAAAATCATGCAGTATTGCAATGTGTAGGTTTTTATACAAATAATGCACGAGAAATTTATATAGTCTTACCCAAATTATTTGAGAAAGATGGCACATTATTTAATGATATAGATGTAGAGGAGTTTGCGCAACAGGACTACAGAAATGCGTTAAAGGGGAATAAAGAAAAAGTAGCTTTTGTTCATGATTTTACCATACTTCTTTTTCAAACTTTAATGAAATATCAACGAGAAAATAAAAATGAGCACCCAGACGATTTATCTGTTTTATCAAATATGGAAGACAAGAAATTGTCCATTATTGAAACAATCTTTTCTGTAATCAAGTTTCATAAACAAAATCAACACCTGTATATTAAGGAAAAGGGTATTGACAAAAAGAAGACAAATAAAATTCATTGGAATAAAACAATAAAAAAGAATATGCCAGTTATGTATGATGAAAATGTACATTATTTTCATTTCAAATACTCGAATTCAAGACTTAGTCAGAATGATATTGTTTTAATGGTATTTTATTCACTCTTAAATAAGATAAAGTGCACTTATAATATAAATATATCTTTAGATAGTCACTTACCAATTATGCCATTAAGAGAATTTATAAAATTTGAAAGAAAAATTCCAAAGATTTTAAAGAATATACGGAGCCTTTATATTAGGGATGATATGAAACAGCTAGTTAAATTATTAAATGCATATTATCAATATGAATCTATTAGCGCGAAAAAAGATAGTGTTGGATATATAGTAGTTTTCAATTTTAATTTATTATTTGAAGATATGGTCAATGAGATTTTATCAGATAAAGAGCATTTAGCAGTTTTAAAAGTACAAAAGGATGGGAAAATTATTGATCATATTTTTAGCGGGAAATCTTTTGTAACAGGAAGTAAAATCTTCTTTATTGGAGATTCGAAATACTATAAAGGGGAAACTGTACATACAAACTCTATATTTAAACAATTTACGTACTCAAGAAATATCATTCAGGAATTCGAAAAAAATCGCGGCTATTTTGATAAACATAATATTCTCCTGCGTGAAGATTTTTCTAGGGGGTATGATGCGATACCTAACTTTTTTGTATTTGGAGATATAAATCATGAAGAATATAAAAAAATTCCAGAAATACCGATAGTTCCTTTTAACCAACCATTAATAACAAAACAATTTGAAAATGTTTTTTTTGATAGAGATACTTTTCATATTTTTTACTTTAAGATAAATCTATTATTTTTGATGAAAGCGTATACGATTAAAATTCAAAAAATAAAACAACAATATCAATCATTGTTTAGAAAAATAGTAAGAACAAGAATTGCTGATTATTATAATCATGTGTATGACATGTTTATATTGCAGGAAGAAACCCTCAAAAATTTTATAAAGAGTAATTACTATATATTTTGGGGGAAAGTGTTTTTTATAGGAAAAGATAGGGCAGTTTTAGTGTTAGAAAAAAACAGGGAAGATTCAAATTTAGTAAAAGAATGTGTTAAGTCCAATAGTAATATTTTAATAAATTCCATTGTTTTCAAATAAAGATAAGAGGTGTTTTTTTATGTTACCGAATCTATCACATCAAATAATATTTTATGGACCACCAGGAACAGGAAAGTCTTGTACTATTAAGCAAATAATGGAACAATTTGGTATATCGGAAGATAATGTATTCCGAACTGTATTTCATCCAGAATATGATTATAGTGATTTTGTAGGGACCTATCGACCTATTATGGAGAGGTTAGAAAATAAGGAAGAGAGATTGAATTATAAATTCATACCTGGAATATTGTTGCGTTCCTATGTAGAAGCATGTATGCAAGATGATCCAGTTATTTTAGTAATTGATGAAATTAACCGAGGGAATTGCAGTGCCATTTTTGGTGACTTTTTTCAGTTGTTAGATAGAAATTCAATGACGGGTGAATCACAGTATAGTATTAATGTTCCTTTAGAAATGAGTGAGTTTATAAAAGAACAGTTGTTATTAGAAGAAGATGAGGAACATTTAAAGTTGGCGTTCCCAAGTAATTTTTATATCTTTGCTACAATGAATACATCGGATCAATCGGTATTTCCAGTAGATTCTGCATTTATTAGAAGATGGTCTTGGCGATATCAAGGGATTAATTATCAAGGTGCATCAAATTTTTATATTAAAGTTATGGAAGAATATTATTCGTGGGAAGACTTTCTAAGGAAGATAAACGCCAAAATCTATTCTATTACGGAAAGTGAAGATAAACAGTTAGGAAATCGTTTTATTATGCCGGCCGGAAATAGTGCAGTAATCCATACCCAAAGTTTTGTAGAAAAAGTATTATTCTATTTGTGGAATGAAATATACAAGCATGAAGATTCATCTATTGAGGATTATATTTTTAAATATACAAACCATATAAATGAACTTGAAAAGGAAGAAATTGAATTTACATTTAGTCAATTATTTGGCGAGGACTTTGAGGGGATTTTAAAAGGATTTATGGATTATAATGAGGTTTCAATGGTAGATGTAAAGGACGAAGAGTTAGAAATAGAGGAAGAATTCACTGAGGGATTGTTATTTGGTTATCAACCAAAACCTGAAAAAGAGATTCCTATAGATACTATACTTTATTTTTCTTCTTATGATATTAAAGCCATAGGTTTGTACAAAGGTAAGGCAGAGGAAAAAAGAAAGAAACATACAATTTTAGTTCAAAAAGGTTCTCAAATGGTTCTAAACGTAAAAAAAGGAATGCAAGAAGGGAATCATAAAATTAGAGAAAGATTAATAGCAGAAGGGATAGTGGAACGAAGAGAGGATTGTTACGAATTTGTACGAGATACACTGTTTGACACACCTAGTGAAGCGGCAGGAGTTATTGGTGGAAATAGAGTGACAGGAACTACAGTGTGGAAATCGGAGGATGGAAGAAATCTTAATGAGTTAATGGGGAAGAAAAAATAGGATAAATATTATTAGTAGTATTTGTTGGTTTATTTAAGTGGCATAATTGTTGTAATTTGAAGAGGTAGTTAAACTATCTCTTCAAATTTATTAGGTGCAATGTCTTTTTGAGTTTTGTGTGTTAATTTTGATATTAAAAAGAATTTAGGCTCTCAAATTTAATAATATTAGAAAGATGACAATAATTAATAGAAGAAAAACCAAACGGAGGGAAATCCCATGCCAACCCACAACAAACTAATCAGAAACAAAATCCCACAAATAATAAAATCCAACGGAAAAACACCCACAACAAGAATCCTACCCGAAGACGAATACATAAAAGAACTCTGCAAAAAAACACAAGAAGAACTAACCGAATATCTAGAAGCAAACACAAATGAACATAAACTAGAAGAACTATCCGACCTACTAGAATTAATAAACCCCCTAGCCGAACACGAAGGCGCAACACTAGAAGAAATCAACAACATCCGCAAAAAGAAAGCAAAAGAAAGAGGCGGCTTCTCAGATCGAGTCTTCCTAATCGAAGTAACCGATAAAAAGCCCCTCCTAAGCCCCTTCCAAGCCCCTACAAAGTAATAAATCACTAAGAAAAAACACAACAAAACAAAAACACCAACAAACACCGTAGTAGGAGTCGAAAAAAATTTTGAAATAACACGCCAAAAACCTGGCCCTCCTTCCTATATATAGTACAAAGAGGGATTTTTCATTTTTGAATGGAGACAGGAGGAATTAGGATGGCGGTGTATCGTAATGTGCAGGTGAATTTTTGGCAGGATGATTTTGTTTTGGATTTGACGCCGGAGGAGCGGTATTTTTATATTTATTTGTTAACTTGTTCGAAGACGACGCAGTGTGGGATTTTTCCTTTTCCAAAGCGGTTAGCTGAGATGGAGACGGGTTATAACCGGGAGACTGTTGATAAGCTCTTGCAGCGCTTCATTGATTATGGAAAGATCCTTTATGATGCGGAGACGCGGGAGTTATTCATTTTAAATTGGCTTCGTTATAATCCTGTGACGAATACAAATGTGGAGAAGTGTGTGCTCCGTGAGCTGAAGGGTGTGAAGAATACGGAGTTTGTACATATGTTTTTGCAGAAGTGCGTAGAGGAGGAGCTGAATGTTCCGATGCTATTAGCGCATTTCGGTATGCCTAGTGATATGACTATGGATGATGTCGATCCAGTTTGCGAGGAGGCAGAGAAAGAAGAGAAAGAAGAGGATATAGAGGAAGAAACGGGAAGTAAGGTGTTCACGTTTTATGAACAACATTTTGGTAGTTTGTCTCCGTATACGGTAGAGGAATTGAATGCGTGGATGAATGATTTGTCAGAGGAGCTTGTGCTGAAGGCTCTTCAAATTTCGTATGAGAATAAAAATCGGAAGATGGCTTATGTGAAGGGGATTTTGAGGGGATGGCACGGGAAAGGATTTACGAAAGTGTCTGAGGTTGAGGCGGATACGGCTAAGTTTAGGAAGAAGGAGTCGTCTGTTAGTAGCGGAGAGACGGAGAATTTTTTGGCGAAGTGTGAGGAGTGGGAGAAGAATACGCCGTCAGAGGAAGAGTTGCAGCGCTTTTTAGCGGAACGCGGGTGGCGGCCATGAGTATTCAAAATGTAGAGGCGGAAAAGACGGTGCTAGGTTCTCTATTACTTGATGGAGAGCTTATGAAGGAGTGCCGTTTGACGGAGCACTATTTTTCTATGCCCGTGCACAAGTCTATATTTCAGTTAATGCGAAAAATGGAAGAGGAGGGGCAACCGATTGATCTTGTGACGTTCATTTCTAGAGTAGATCCGAATTTTTTGAAGGGGATCGGGGGAATGGAGTATTTTATAGGATTAATGGATGGTGTGCCTGCGACTAGTAACTTCTCTTATTATGAGGGGCTTGTTCGAAGTGCCTGGAAAATGTATCAGGCGGGTGTTCTCGGGCACAAGATGGGAGAGCGTCTTATTGCGGAGAAGAATGAGAAAATTATTGGTGAGACGATTACGGCACTTTGTGAGTTAGAGGAAAAGGACTGCGTATGTGAGTTTGATTTGAAGGATGCGTTAGTTGGTTTGTATGAAGAGCTTCATCAAGATACGAAAGAGAATACTGGTATTGAGACTGGTTATATATCGCTAAATAAAATGACGTGCGGATTGCAGGAAGGTGATTTCATTGTCCTTGGTGCGCGCCCTTCTATGGGAAAGACTGCGTTTGCGTTAAATGTTGGACTGCATGCGGCGAAGTCTGGAGCGGCGGTTGGATTGTTTTCGTTAGAGATGAGTAGTAAGCAATTGTTAAAAAGAATGGCTTCTTGCGTAGGTGAAGTGTCAGGTGGTAGGCTGAAAAATCCGAAGCACCGTTTTGCGATGGAAGACTGGGAAAAGGTGAGTAAGGCGTTTGCGGAGATTGGTGAGTTACCACTTGAGATTTATGATCATGCAGGTGTTACGGTGCAAGATATTTGGATGCAAACTCGTAAGTTAAAGCGGAAGCATGGTGATAAGAAGCTTTTAGTAATTGTAGATTATTTGCAGCTTATTACGGGAGATCCAAAGCATAAGGGCAATCGATTTCAGGAGATCAGTGAAATTTCACGTAAGCTCAAGTTGTTAGCGCGTGATTTAAATGTTTGTGTAATGGCGTTGTCGCAATTATCTCGTTCTGTAGAGTCGCGTCAAGATAAGCGCCCGCTTTTATCCGATTTAAGAGAGACGGGACAAATTGAGCAAGATGCGGATGTTATTATGCTTATGTATCGCGAAGATTATTACGATAAGGAAACGATGCAGAAAGAGATGACGGAGATTCATGTGGCGAAGCATCGGAATGGACCTGTGGGGAGTTTTAAGCTGAGATTTTTGAAGGAGTTTGGGCGGTTTGTGGAGAGGGTGAATTAGTGGGAGGGAGAAGCTTGTGTTTTGAAGAACGGAGTAGAAGCGGCTTCAATTATGAAAGGAAAAGAGAAAGGGAAGATTGTTCGTTTAATAATTGGAGGAAATACAGATCTTAAGACGGAAAATTTGTATATTATTTTCATTTTCTTTAGCGGTTCTGGTGCAAAGATAAAATAAAGCACTTCATTCATATTTGTATAAGCTAGAACATTGTTAACTCGTATCCCTATCCCTATCCTGTTTAAAGCAGGGAGAACCATCGCTAAAAATAGATTAGGTTATTACAAGGTAAAGGGAGTCCATTCTACTGAATTCCCTTTATTATTCCTTCTTTAATATCAACATGAATGTTTAACAAATCGTATTACTTAAAAATCTTTCGCAAAATATTAATTTTGTTCCTATACGGTGGAAATAAAAACCCTAAATCTATCCTTGAGCTTTTCTTTAAAATGCTTTTACGATGTGTAAAAGCATCAAAACTATGTTTCCCATGATAGGAGCCAAATCCTGCAGTTCCTACTCCGCCAAAAGGTAAGTGGAGATTAGCCATATGTGACATTGTATCGTTGACGCATCCTCCTCCAAAAGAAATTCGTCCTAATACCTGCTTTTCAACATTTTTGTTTTCAGTAAACACATACAAAGCTAACGGTTTGGGTTGGGTGTTAATCGTATGAATGACTTCATCTAAATCATTGTAATCCATAATTGGTAAAATTGGCCCGAAAATTTCTTCTTTCATAGCTGCATCATCCCATGATTTTACTTCAAGAAGTGTTGGTTCAATATATAAATGGCTTCTAGATGAATTTCCACCAAATACTATATAATTTTTGTCTTGCTCTAATATAGAAAGAAGTCTATCGAATTGTCTCTCATTAACAATTCGACCATAATCATTGCTTTTTAATACATCTAATCCATAAAAGTTTGTAATGATTTCTTTCATTTTCGAAATCAGTTTTACTTTGATAGATTTGTGTGCAATAACATAATCAGGTGCAATACAGGATTGGCCAGCATTTATGAATTTTCCCCAGATAATGCGCTTGGCTGCTATATCGAGGTTAGCGGTTTCATCGACAATAGCGGGGCCTTTTCCACCAAGTTCTAATGTTACTGGTACAAGATTTTTCGCCGCAGCCTCCATGACAATTTTTCCAACTTGAACGCTACCAGTAAAAAAGATGTGGTCAAAAGGTGCATGAATCAATAAAGAAGTTATTTCACTGCCTCCTTCAATTACACGAATGTATTGCTTATCAAACGTTTCACTTATTATTTTGTTCATTACAGCTGAAACATTTGGTGCATTTTCTGAAGGCTTGAGAACTACACAATTTCCTGCTGCAATTGCCCCAATGAGAGGTTCAATTAATGATTGAAATGGATAATTAAAAGGCCCAATAATTAGCACGGTACCATATGGCTCTTTTATTATGTAGCTTTTGGATGGTGCAAAATGAATAGGGGTTTTTACTTTTTGAGGTTTCATCCACTGTTTTAGATATTTCATTATAAAATTGATACTGTTAAATGCGAAACCAACTTCTGCAGCGTATGCTTCAAACTCGCTTTTGTGTAAATCTTGATATAATGCGCTCAGCACTTGACTTTCATATTTTTGAATAGAATTTTTTAGCTTTTCTAACTGTTTAAGCCGAAATTGAAGACTTCTTGTATGATCATGATGGAAAAATTGTCTATGTTCTTGAATAAGTTGTTGTATTTCATCAACCATTAGGAAATCCCTCCAATAGTAAGAAAATATTCACATACCATGTCCATCAATTGTATAAAGCATTTCAGCCACATATCCTATTTACTAATGCATCCGTTTGTTGATAAAAGTTACTGTTAAACTAAGGGTGATAATCTTTGAAAATTTCTCCTGTAGATCTGACGTTTTTTTGTTTACGTAAGTGGGATGTATTGGACTATAAATTATTATTAATTATCAGCTTTTGATGAATTAGAATTGTTTTCTAAAAAATAGGGGGGGCATTATTATTAATCAAACTTTATTCTAAACTAATATCAGCAACAGGAAATAAAATTCCTGTCGCTGAATAAAAGGCATAGCACAGTACGCTTCAGTCACCTGAATATTCTTCTGAGGGACAGATATTCACTTAGAAGTACACTTAGATTAAGAGAATAATACAAACGAATTTTCTTAATGTGGATGTGTAGTTATTTATTTTGGTAAAATATTTATTCCATATTTTTCTTGTAATTTACCTTTAGCAAACTCTTAAAATCCATCTCAGCAATCAACACACTTACTAATATAAGCGTCGCTCCTAAGTATCCTTTTCCGGTAAGTGTTTCACCTGTGAAAACGAAAGCAAAGCCTGCTGAAAAAACAGGTTCTAATGAAAAGATAAGGCCTGTATGTGTAGGCGTCGTGTATTGCTGGGCGATCACTTGCACGATGAATGCGACTGCGGTACAAAATATGCTTAAGGCTAAGATAATTAACCATGAGTTGGTTGTGCTAGGAAGTTTTGGCGTTTCTATAATGAATGAAAATATAAGACTAAATAGACCGACGAAACCGAGTTGTATGACTCCAAGTGCAATGGAGTTCACATGTTTCGTTACGCTTCCGGTAATGATGACGTGAATGGCATAAAATAAGGCTGACAGTATGCAAAATATATCGCCGTTACCGATTTTGAATTCGCTCGTTAATGTTAATAAGCCGATTCCTATTATCGTTAAAATGATTCCTACTATAACTTTCTTTTCCGGAATGTGTTTTAAAAATATAGCTGATAATATCGGAATGAAAATGACTGTGAGACATAGTAAGAAACCAGCATTAGAAACACTCGTATACTTTGTGCCGAAAGTAGCGAAAATGTAAACGATAAATAAGACAGAAGCGAGTATAAATGCATATTTTACCGTTTTAAAATTGATTTTGAATACATGTTTGTAAAATATTAAACCTGATAAAAGAAAGGCAATAATAAATCGTAATGCGATTAAATTGTATTCTTCTATGCCTTCGAGTCCAACTTTTGTAAGTAAGATAGATGCACCCCAAAAGAATGTAACTAGTAGTAGCCCTAAATCTGCTTTTAATTGTAGTTTCATTTCTATTCCCTCGTTATGTATAAATTTTATAATTCCATACCCCTATCCCCATTTTATATTTTAATATTAATTCTGAATATTTAAAACATAAATTTATCGACGGTTTTTTCTTTTCCGCATAGTTGGGAAGTAATAGTATGTATAAAAAAAGCCCAGTTTAGTGATATTATCCCCTTTAGGTAGACAGTGTGAAAAAGACCATGTATACACATGGTACACTATTACTTGGAGGGGATTT
>NZ_JAEHBO010000123.1:0-9695 GCF_016483575.1 Bacillus cereus group sp. N12 | reverse complement strand
TATTGAAATTGATTTTAGCAAACTCGAAATCACTAATTCCTTTTAGTGACCATGCAAACTGTTTTCCTTCTAAAATACTAGAAGAGTTCGGGATATCTGAATTAAAACCTAAGTTATCTAATATAGATTTTAGATCAGGTAAAACACCTATTCTATCATTCCACGGATCTTGAGATTTTGTTCCTGTATTCGGATTACTTAAGATATTTCTTAATTCGGCTGGTGTATAAGGAGAACCTCGATGTTCTTTAGCAATACCTTGAATCGAAGTTGCTGCTCCAGCAATAATTGGTGAAGCACTTGATGTTCCACTAAATGTTGATGTATATAAATTTGTAGTATTTTGACTTGGATTTGCTGATGTTGTATCAACATTTTCTCCCCATCCATATACATCTAATCGACTTCCATAATTTGAAAACCATAAACGTTTATGTGGAACAGTTGATGATCCCGCCCCAACCATAATAGCACCTGAATCCTTGAAGTCTGGACTATTTCGATTTAAGATTTTTTTTCCATTACGATCTTTAAAATTATCTAAGTCGTTTGAACCATTTGCGCCAGCTTCTATAATAATAATCCCTTTATCTGCACCAACACGAATTGCATCAAAAATATCTGGATGTACTTCTACAGGTAAATATTTATCCCCATACCCATCATACGAAGCTTGTGCCTCTAATAAAAGAATATCTCCCGCTTGTAAATTATGTACAGCACTTAAAATAGCATCCGCTGTATTATAAATTCCATTATCCCTAATCTGGGATATTACTTTTACATTTGCTTTTGGTGCAATTCCAATATTTCCAATTTGATTATCTTCAGATGAAACAATTCCTAATACAGAGGTACCATGAGCTCTATGCTGGCTTATATTTTGTCCCGACATAAGCTTAATATTTTTATTAACTAAATCCTCATGGTTCAATAACCATCCATATTCCATATCCACAAAAGTTGTATCCTTCCCGTCACCACCTTTAATGCTCCAAGCATGCGAGGCATTAATTCCCTTTGGTGCCGCTTCAAGATATCCTTGATTTTTAAATCTAGGATCATCGTGCGGATTAACAGATAAATTTGGTAACTGTATTTCAGGGGGTGTCAAAATTTGTTTTTCTTGTATATAAGCCTCCTCTACAAGAGGAGATGTTTCAAATTTTTTTAGTAATAATTCTATTTCTATGTTATTAGGAGCTTGTACAATATAATAATTTAATAAATTATTAGCTGATTCATTAGCAACTGATTTAGATTGTACTGATAATTTTTCAATCTCTATCGGATTTACAGATGAGAACAGACGATTCAAAGTAAGTTCTGTATTTTCGGAAAATAACTTCTTTAAATTGTTATCATAATCCCCATTTTTTATTCGTTTCTCAATACCATCTTCATAAGGTACGTCAATTTGATTTTTAAACTTTACAATTAATCTTTCTTCCTGTGAATCTCTTTCTTTGTATGTGACATTATAAGATTCAGCGTAAACTTTATTATGAATACTATCATTTTGTAGGATTAGATCTGTTCCTACAAATGTGGTCATTGCAATTGATGAAATTAGAAACCCTTTGAATATGTTCATACTATACCCGCCGATCTATATTCTCTTGAGAATTTTTTAATGCGTATAATGGTTAAGATTTTTATATAATATATAAATCTATAATTTAACTTTTGTAGTGAAATCTATGACTTTATTAATAATCCCATAGAGGTAACCTGATATATCCTTTTCTTTCCCATATACTCCTGCTTACTATTCTCAAGATTAGTAAGTGTGGCGCGTGTCTTTTCCTTTTGTGCTTCTCCCTCTATATGAGTAAACTCAATACAATCTCCTACTTTGACTGAAACGGTTTGGCTCTCAGCATCTTGTTGTCTATTTCCTATAATTTCTTTATTGTACAAAATATTACCGGATAAATTCTGGACTTTAATGCTTGCATACGTATTAGTAAAATAAGAATGGGGTATACCCGCTTCTAATTTAAGCTGCATTTTTTCTGTTGCTTTGTTATATTCTATTTTCGCGATTTCTCGATCATTATATCCCTTTAGTGACCAAGCGAATTGATTTCCATCTAAAACCGTTGTTTCTGGCATTTTCTCTACTTTCTTCAAGCCTTCTTTTGTAACTTGATATCTTGCTGTTTTTCCAATGGTTTCATTTTTGTTATTTTCAAGGTTAATTAAAGTTGCTCGCGTTTTTTCCTTTGTTGCTTCTCCTTCTATATGGGTAAATTCAATGTAATCCCCTACCTTGACGGGCACAGTTTGGCTTTCAGCATTTTGTTGTTTATTTCCCACGATTTCCTTATTGTACAGAACGTTACCAGAAGAATTCTGGACCTTAATACTCGCATACGTACTAGCAAAATAGGAATGTGGTACACCTGCTTCTAGTTTTACCTTCATCTCTTCTACCGTTTTATCATAATCTACTTTTGCAATTTCTCTATCACTATATCCTTTTAATGACCAGGCAAACTTGTTTCCTTCTAAAATTGTTGCTTCTGGCATTTTTTCTACTTTCTTCAGGCCTTCCTTTGTAACTTCGTATATGGCTTTTTTTCCAAAGCTCTCTTGTTTACTATTATCTACATTTGTAAGAGTAGCTCTATGTACACCTTCTAGATGTGTTAACTCTATATAATCGCCTACTTTGACTGGAACTTTTTGCGATTCAGCATTTTGCTGTTTGTTTCCATAAATCTCTTTGTTATAGACCACTTTACCTGATGTGTTTTGCACTTTAATACTTGCATATGTACTATCAAAGTAGTCATGTGGTACACCTGCTTTTAGATCAATTTGCATTTCTTCTGTTGATTTATTTAAATTTACTTTCGCAAATTCAAAATCTCCAATCCCTTTCAGCGACCATGCAAATTCATTACCTTCAAAAATGTTTGGAGACTCATTTTTGATTTGTACCTTTTTCTCAACAGTTTGATCAAATATATCCGTTAATACAATTTTTGCATAAGCATTTGTTAGTAATGATATAGATTGACTGATTCCATTTTGATAAGATTTAATATCATCAATTACGTTAATAGGTTGGCCCGTCATATTTTCATTGTTATAAATTTCAATTTTCCCCTTAAATTGCGGTGTACTATTTTCTTTTAGTTTCCAGGATACATTTAATTTTTCATTTTCATAATATATAGATTGGATATCAAAATCTAGTTTTCCTATTTCAGGTTGAGTAGGTTGATTTAGCGTGAATATTTTTCCTGACCCAATAGTAGACTGCGTATTACCTCCTGCTTTGACCCATACATATTCTGAAGTAGATCCTCCATCATATTGATAAGTATTATCATGCGTTCCAGAAATACTTTGATTATTCCAAGAACTCCATTGTTTATCAACTAATTTTCGGCTATAACCATTTTTCAGGCGCGCTTCTCGAACATTCTGTCCACTATCAGCCCAGTCTTCTTGAAACATTCCTAATCCATGATTAAATGCAACATTAGCAACCGGAAAGTCCATAATTGCAATTTGATGCCATTTATTCTTTGTTACATCTTTCATCCATTGTCCAAATTTAGTATGACCATTTTCTTGCCATGAACGCATTGTCATTGTGTACCAATTGTAGTCTTTCCAACCATAAGTTGTTTGAACCTTCATTCCTGTTCCTTCTCCTCCAAAGGGTCCAGCTTGCGAATTCGGAGATAAGTATTCGGCCTTTATTGCTTCTTTAGAGGAAATTGGATCCCATAAGGCAAAATGTAAAGTACGTTTTCCATTTTCATCAAACCCACTTTGTTGTTGAAAACCAGCATATCCTCCAGCTTCACCACCTGCATTCCAGTTGTGTACAGCCCAGTACGTATAAGGTGGTGTCTGAACTGGTGACCAGTCTATACTAATAATATCTGAGGCAGGTATATTTTGTGGACTCACATAAACTGCTGGAGCAGCTGAATGTGTTGCAGCTTTAGTGTGCGAAATAGACGTTCCAAACATAGAAAACATGCTACATGCTGCGGTAATTATAATAACTTTATTAAATCTTTTCTTTTCTTTCTGAATAATCACTAATTTTCTCCCTTTTCTAATTTTAATTTTTGAATACTAACTTAGTAGAGAAATCTATCAAAATTCAAGCAACATCCAGTAAATCTTTAAAATACTGCCCCAATTTTATGTTGTTCTATCTTCACTTCTGATTCTTACATGTTATTTGATTGTAAGTGGTTTCCATAAAGATAACGCAAATATCCAATTCGGGTCACCATTTCCTTGATGATTTTGAACCGCTTCATACACTGTCCCTTGATGTTCTACTTTATCGCCCTTTGTATATGCCTTCTTTGGATCCCATTTTTCATAAGATACATTTTGATCTTTGGTTTTTACCGGAAGAATTTCACTTTGAATCGATGTATTTCCAGCTGCATCTACAGCCTTCACTGCATATTTATATTCCTTATTAGCTGTTAAGGTTTGATCAATAAATGTCGTTCCTTGTACAGTTTGAATCAATTGTCCATCACGTAATACTTGATATTCTTTTACACCTATATTATCTGTAGAAGGATCCCATTTTAGCTCTACACTGTTAGAAGTAATGTTGCTTGCATATAATCCTTGTGGCTGTGTGGGAGCTTCTGTATCTGGTTTCGGATTAACAATTTGATTTACTTTTTTCAGGCCATCCTTTGTAACTTCATACATTACTTTTTTATCAAGGCTTTCACGTTTATTATTATCTAAATTTATTAATGTTGCCCTCTCTCCGCCTTCTAAATGTGTAAGCTCAATAAAATCGCCGGTCTTTACTGAAACTTTTTGTGTTTCAGCATTTTGCTGTTTATTCCCATAAAACTCCTTGTTATATACTACTTTACCTGATGTGTTTTGCACTTTAATACTTGCATATGTACTATCAAAGTAGTTATGTGGTACACCTGCTTTTAGATCAATTTGCATTTCTTCTGTTGATTTATTTAAATTTACTTTTGCGAATTCAAAATCTCCAATCCCTTTCAGCGACCATGCAAACTGGTTTCCTTCTAAAATATTATTTACATTAGGCATATCTGGTTTAATTGGATTAGAATCCGTACCCTTCCAAATTTCTGCTGTTAAAATTGGATATCCTAATGCAGCTACTTTTTGAATGGTATCGTTATTTGGACGTAATCCCCACTTCTCAAAGAAAGGAATCAAATTTTGTTTGGCTACTTTTGATGCCGAAATCATAAATAATTGTTTTTTATTTTCATCAGTTTGTGGAAGTTCACCTGAAGGCATGTCTCTATACAATTGATGCAATTTAGGATAGAAATCCTCTCCATACGCTAACTGTAGTTGCCAAAGCATAACAAGCTTTACAAAAACATCGCTAATTTCATCATAATTTTTATTCACTTGTTCTAGATATTGAAATGCTTTTGGATAAATTCCACTTTTCTCTAAGTTGGATGGTTGATTAAATGCTTTTTCTACAGAAAGGCTGTATATATTATTTTGTACTTCTGTCATATTATAAAACTTCCAGGGCGATTGTTGTCTCAAATGTCCTGCCTCATGCCAAGGGCCCCAGCCATCTGTTATAAATTTATTAATATCTAACACGTATTGGATTGCATCTCCTACATATGCGGTTCGATAAGAAGTTGCATACATATAATAATCGGGAGAATGATTTTCTTCTACGTAATGAATATAATGTTTATCTACTTGTTCTTCGGATAATCCAGCTACTTTGTCTTGAATTCGAGTAGCTTCATCCATCTTTTTCAATAGTTGTACAGGATCTGTATTAGAACCCAACAAATATTTCTTAACACGTGCAGGGCTGGCCGTAATTAATACCCGTTCTCCTTTTAACTCCACTGCATGTGCATTAGGATATTGGTCCAGCATGTTTATTAAATCTTGTTTCGTATGCTTTCCTAATTCAAAGAAAGGCGTAGTCGTTCCCCCTGCTGTGATTGTTGTTCGAATGGTACCACCTTGTTGTTTATTATAAAAATAAATCATCCCTCCATTTGGAGATTGGATTGTGTTTATACCAGGTTTTAATGTAAATGATTTTATCTTAGAATCTTCTCTCCAAGAAGCATCATACGAATACGTTCCAATATATACCTGAATATCTTGATTACCTTCTACATTAATCGTTATTTGTTCATTTGGTTTTGCATATAAACCAGTTGGTTCATATGGACTAAATGCCATACTTTTTCTTTCCTGTTGTTTCAGTACCTCAACATCCCCTTTTCCTGGGACTGTAAATGTTCTATTTTCTGATTTAACTGACTTTTCATTTTGCAGTGATGTCGATAAATTTTTTTGCTGCTCCTTTTGCTCCGCAAAGACATCTGATGAAGAAATCATTCCAGTCGCAAGCATAGTTACTGTAGCAGTAGCCGCAAGTATTTTTCTAGTTTTATGTTTTGAATTATTCCCCATATTATCTCCCTCATTTTTCCTTAGTACTCTTAAGTTTTTTTGTTTTCTTCTTCATGTTTTTACAATCTAAACTATTCATACTATTTAAGTTGTGTCTATTACTCTATATTTTTTCATAAATATCTCCTTTTCTTTATGTATTATTGTATATAAATGTTATTTGATGACACATTAAATAACAACTTTACGATAAACTCATCGATAACAGCCTATTATGTTTTGATTCTGTATTCTAAACTTCCATCCAATTAGAGAAATATATCCAATTGGAGAAATAAGTAAATAAATTACAACATTTAAAGGTTGGGATCTCACGAAAAATTCATAAAACTTTTTTACTTTAAAGGTTTAAACAATTGTGACCACATTTGTTTGAACCTCCACAATTTTTTTCTAAGCTATTCTCTAAAAATCTTATTTTTCGTTGTAAATAAACCTGATTGGTACTCTTTATGCAAAAGAAAAGATGGAATCTTTAATTCAACTCCACCTCTTTTCGAAATAAAAAGCATCTAATTCTATTTGAATTAGATGCTTACATTTAGTCCTTAGACCTAATATTCTAAACTATTTACTCGTTTGTAAATCTTTTTTTATTACATCCCAGAGTGAATTATCTTGACGCATCGGTTTACCCTCTTCATCCCATTTTATTTTTCCTGTTCCCAATTCATAATTCATCCCTGTCCATGTGTCTTCACGGAATGCATAGAATGATTTATGCCATCCTTTTTGGTTAAAGATAGAAATAAGATCTTGCATGTATTGGGTAGCACCTGGAACAGTACGGTTAATTCCAAACTCCTCTGCAATAATTCGATTAGATGGTACATGGTTTTTCTTAGACCATTGTTGGATTGGCTTCAAAAATTTCTCTAATCCTTGTTTATTCCACATTACAGGTTTCTCTAAATCTCCTACTTTTACTAATCCTGGATATTGATATTCCTTGTTTTGTTTTTCACCTTGGCTCGTTAATTCATATGGTTCATACATATGAAATGCGTATAGTGTTTTTTTATCATTTACTGGTTTTAAATATTTAAAGGCCCATGGAGTAGCATATAAACCCGAATCTAAAATAACCGGTGTTTCTCGGTCTACTTCACGTATGGAATTAATCACCTTTTGATAGAATCTGTTTAAATCTGCTGTCGTTCCCTCTACTTTTGCATACCATTTCTCGTAATCTTCCGTCCAAAAATCATTATATCTATTATTTTTATCTGTTTCTGGATGTGGTTCATTTATAATATTATAACCAACCACCGCGGGGTGATCTTTTAGTTCCAGAGCGAGGTCCTTCCAAAATTGACTTGCTTGTTCTTGATACTTTTCTTCTTCCCATATTCTGTCGTCATTCTTATTATTATTAAATTGGCGCCATCGATCACCAGGTAAGGATAACATTGTAAGAACAACTTTCATTCCTTGTGATTGTGCGGCATCTAAATCCGCCTTTAATTTTTCTAGATCTTCCTTTACTAATCCCTGATAGTTATCTGCATTACCTATCAGAAAATCCTTTCCAAAAGTATCTGGTTTATCTTCAAATAGAAAATCTTTATCTTTCGCCCATTTATCAGGTGCTAAACGAACATATTCAATATTAGCTTCTTTTGCACTTTTATAGTTTTCAGGTAATGACGTACTATTCATGAAATTAGTACCCTTTCTTTTCAAATCCCAAAAACTAATTTTTGAATCGCTCTTATGATAGGTATCAGCTCTTACATTCATTTCCTGTACTCCAAAACTCATCATGCCTAATAACGCAACTATCGGCAAAATTTTTTTCACGACTTTTCCTTCTTTCTCTTTATATTTTACACACATAACATACCTTTGTTTTGTTACAGGAATATGGCAATTTTCCAAAAATAAATTTTAAGTTTATAAGGTGGTAGTTCATTCATAAAAAAGAAAGAGACAATTAGAACGTTGCTTCATTAAAAAAAACAAAAAAGGAATCCTTGACGGATTCCTTTTTTGCAATGCACTCTTTTTCAAATGGTACATTTTGCACCTACGTTTAGTATACCTCACAATTCCTATAAAATAAATAAGATTAAAAAAATTTACTGCATGTATTTTCATAAAAGTATATGAATCTAGAAATTAATACTACTAGGTTCACTTACAAAAGATTTGTGTTCTTTCAATAATAATAAAACATCATACTCCTTTATAATTTTACAAATATAATTAAGTATTTTTAAACCTCTCTCTTGAACATTCTATTAGTTGTTCCATAGCAATCTTTTGCGCATGTTCCTCACTATCTATCAAAGTCAATCCTTGTGATATATAACTCCAAAATTCATATCCACAATCCTCCATCCACCTATAAGCTTCTGTTGTATATAGACCATCCTTTCTTTTAATGATTTGAACCTTATAGTTTTTACTTGGAGAAAAAAACTCTTGTATAACCCGCTCCATTTATGCAATATCCTCCTAAAATAAGCGCTAGGTTTTTCACCTAACCCTACTAATATATTTATCCATGTTTAATCAATCTCATACGGAAATCTTCATCTGCACTATAAAGTTGTAACGTATTTAAATCATAATTTTGTACCTGATATCTAAAACTCTCAGTTCTTTGAGCTTTATGACCGTTCTCAAGGTGAAAGTTATGCTTTTGACCAAGTGTTCCTATCACAAACGGAGATAATAGTGCCCCTAAATTAATACCCATATAGAAAATACTGAAACCTGAATCACGACGAGTATCTGATTCACTATATAAATCACCAACAATACTAGATACATTCGGTTTTAATAACCCTGTTCCAAGTACTAAAAATACCATTGAGATAAATAACGTGCTAACCGTTCCTGGTAGAGCTAATATGAGATGACCAATCATAATTACAACGCCACCCCAAAATATTGTTCTACTTGAACCTAATAGGCGATCTGCAATCCACCCACCAATAATTCCAGACATGTAAACTAACGAACCATAGATAGCCATAATGGATGCAGCTGTAGCATGATCCATCCCTAGGCCACCTTTTGAAATGGAATAATACATATAGTAAAGTAATATTGCTCTCATTCCATAATAAGAAAATCGCTCCCAAAATTCTGTAAAGAATAAAGTAAATGGTCCTTTGGGATGTCCAAAGAAACCATTTTGCAGAACGGTGCGAATGATATCGCTTTTGTTAAGCTTCTCCATACAAATGCACTCTTAATATACCTGTCTCTTATACACATCTGACGCTGCCGACGAAGCTAGA
>NZ_JAEHBO010000122.1:0-9906 GCF_016483575.1 Bacillus cereus group sp. N12 | reverse complement strand
TTGTTTTCATTTACTAAAATTAAAAAGGATTGCAGAATGTTGGGAACCCTAAAGGGTTTCCCAACACTCTGAAAAACATCGCCACTTTGGTGGCGATGTTTTTTTGATTAAGAATGTTTGCGCAGTAAAGCTCTAGTTGGCTGAACAGCAACTGTTTTGAAATGAGAAAATAAATAACATCCTGTCACGACGACAATTGTACCTAAAATTTGTATCCATGTTAATTCTTCTCCTAGGAAAAGGAATGCTAAAATAGCTGTGAAAATCGGATTGAAGTTTAGAAAAATTCCCGATGTTGTAGCTCCTAATTTTTGTACACCAATGTTCCAAAATACCATACAAAGTACTGTTGAAATGATTCCTGTATATAAAAGCGATGTAATGAATGATGTATTTATATTTGAAACAGTGAAGTTCCCGATGTTAAATGGCAATAATAAAATAATGCCGAAAATACCAGAATATAACGTCGCCATTAGCGGTGTAGTTGTTTTTGTTGCCCATTTACTGCACACAGAATATATCCCCCAAATACAAACTGCCGCAATCATCCATAAATCTCCGCTATTAAAATGTAGTGAAAATAAAAGTGAGAAATCACCTTTTAATAGAACGAGGATAACCCCGAAGAATGAAAGGGTCATGGATAATATTTGAAGTGTATTTACTTTTTCTTTTAGAAATAATACCGAAAATAGTGCAATTGAAATTGCATTCAATGTAGAGATGAGACCCACATTCGTTGCGGATGTTTTTTCTAATGCTAAAAATTGAAAGATGTTAAAGAGAGCGACTCCTGAACCCCCCATCAGTATTAAAGGTAGTATCGCAGCGCGCGGTGGCAGGATTTTCTTTTCTTTAAACCATACCATAGGTAATAAACAAACGATCGCAATGATCCATCTTAAACTCGTCAGTGTCATCGGCGAGGCATGATCGACGAGAGATTTCCCAACGACAAAATTCCCTCCCCATAATAAGCTCGTTAATAATAGTAAAAAGACATAAAAATAAGGCATATTAAAATCCCCTTTGTTATAATCAATACGAATTGTAAATAATTTTAGCATTTTTCTTTATTGTGTAATATATTCTTTTGTGTAATGGTTAAAAATCAATAAAATATTTCGTTTCGTTTGTATCTTAAAGAATAATATTCAGTTTCATTTGAATTAAGGGATGTTTTTTCGAATAATCATCGGTAAGAAAAAAGGGGGAATTATAATGGAGTCATCTGTTATTAAAGTGTTAGATGATTTGGATGTACAAATTTTAGATATATTGCAGAAAGAATCACAAGTAAGTAATGCAGAACTTGCACGCCGTGTTAATTTATCTCCAGCTGCGATGCATGCAAGAATAAAAAGGTTAGATGGAGAAGGTTTTATTGATAAGCAAGTAGCAATTTTAAATCAAGAAAAGCTCGGTTTTGATTTACTATGCTTCATTTTTATGAGCACAAATATTCATCAGTATGAAAAGCTTGAAGTGCTAGAACGAGAATTAGAATCGATGCCTGAAGTGTTAGAATGTCATTGTTTAACAGGGGAATATGATTATTTATTAAAAGTTGCAAATCGTGATCGTAAAGAACTGGAGCAGTTTATTAGAAAGTTGAACAAGCTTGGTATTACACGGATACAGACAAGTTTAGCACTGCGTGAAATTAAATATTCGACGGTATTGCCGATACGAAATGAGGAACCGAGCATCGATTAGATTGCTTGGTTTTTTGTTTGTATAAAGTGATTGACGAGGAGAAAAGAGAGATGTATTATTATATAAAATTATGTATTAAAATTCATTAAAGTTTATAAATATTAATATTGGGGGCAAGGGGATATAATATGAAAATCTGTAATGCGGTTACGAGTGATGTGAAAGAAATTTATAGTCTCATTGAAGTTTATGCAAAAGAGGGGGTTGTTTTACCGCGTTCTCTTTTGTCTCTCTATCAATATTTGCAATGTTTATATGTTATGAAAGAAGGAGAGGAAGTCGTTGGAGTTGCTGGCTTACATGTGTTAGGAGAGGATCTTGCAGAAGTACGATCTTTAGTAGTTTCGCATACATATGCAGGGAAAGGGATAGGGCGTATGTTAGTGAATCATGTTATGAATGAGGCGGCAAAGATAAAAGTGAACAGGGTAATTTCTTTAACATATGAAACGGAATTTTTTCAAAAGTGCGGGTTTGATTTTGTGAATAAGGAAGTGTTGCCAGAGAAAGTGTGGATTGATTGCAGGCATTGTCCAAAAGTTGATTATTGCGATGAAGTGGCGATGATTAGGTATGTTGGGTGAAATGTTTAGAGAGAAAAAAGCCCACTATTATTTAAGAAATAGTGGGTATCTATATTTTAGGCAGAAATGAGATGTTGTTAAGAATTTGAATTTGTTTTTCTTACTGCAAAATTAAAAATGGGATTTTTAAGCTCATAGTTATAAGTAGAACCATCGACAAGCCCTATAACTTTATCGCTATCATAAAGGTCGAGCATAAATTGTGCCATTTGTTTTGCAGTGTGGAATTTTGGTACAACATTATCGTATTGGAATTCATCAACATCAAATGATCGTTTCGCGAACTCTGTTTCAGTTGCACCAGGAGCTAAAACTTTTGCTTGTAATTTTGCACCTTGTTCTTTCAGTTCGTGAGATAATCCTTCTGTAAATGCACTTACATAGAATTTCGTAGCGCAATACGTAACAGCATTAGCGACAATCGTATATCCACCGCCTGATGAAACGTTAATAAGCTGTGTTCCATCAATCATTGAATAATCTCGAACGAAAAGGGAAGAGAGTATTGTTAGTGCTTCTATATTTACATGCAACATCGTTTCTATTTTATTTAAATTTTGTTCAGCAATTGAGGCAAAATTACCAAAACCTGCGTTGTTAATCCACGTTTCAATCTGGAAACTTTGGAGACTTTCATAAAGTTTATAAACATTTTCCGTGACGGATAAATCAGTTCTTCGAATGACAACATCTAACTCCGGATACATTTCGTTAATTTTCAATTTTAATCCATCTAATTCTTCTTTTCTTCGAGCTACAAGTATTATATTTTTTCCACGAGATGCAAAGGCTAAAGCCGATTCATAGCCAATTCCAGAACTAGCACCAGTAATAACAGTATATTTCATATAAAATCCCCCTAAGTTCAAATTCATTTATGGTTAGATTGTATTTGTTAGAGTATACTCTAAGTCAAATGTTTTTTATAAATTTGATAAGAACGCAAAATATATGAGAGCAAATGGCATGTGGAGGGAGTATGAGTATGTACACAATTAGTGAGGTAGCTACATTATTAGGAGTGAGCACACATACATTACGTTATTATGAAAAAGAGAACATACTAATTGCAAATCGCGATACAAATGGAAATCGACTGTATGAAGAATCACATATAAAGTGGTTGCAGTTTGTAATGAAGTTAAAACAAACGCAAATGCCAATAGCGAAAATAAGAGAATACGCTAGATTATATTTAGAAGGGGAGCATACAACTGAAGCTCGTTTACAGCTCCTAGAAGATCACAGGAAATCTATTCAGATTCAAAGAGAAAACTTAGAAGTTACAGAGAAGATGCTTGAAAATAAAATCATTGCATACAAAGACTCGTTGAAAAATACATAGATTAAAAAATACGCTGTTTCCTGTTACGTGATGAAAAATGGATGTGATCTATGAGTATTTCATCATAGTGTGCGGACAAATAAAAAGAGCAGCTAGCAAAAGCTAACTGCTCCATTCAAGGGATCTCTCCAAGGGGGAGTGGAGAAAGTATCGTATTATCAACATTATTGACGGAATATTGATTTTATTAAACTAGATTAAAAATTTGAAAGACTATTGTGTTAACTAAAATTATAACAGTATTAAAAAGTTCATGTATACGCTCAAAGTTTTGACTACTATGAAATCCATACTTTTTATCTTTTTGATATTTGGAACGAATGAATTACTTGGAAAAATGGATGATTAATTATAACGATTATGTAATTATAATTACATTAAAAACTCATATGTTTCTAATTTATAAAAAATATTACAATTACATTACAAAAACTGTTGACTATATTTAATTAACGTAATACAATTCTGTTTGTGGAAATAAAAACTAAAAATATTCATTAATTGGGGGATTTGGAAAATGAAGAAAGTTATTTTGCCGATTTTAATGTCTTCAATGTTTATCATACCAGCAGTGTCTCATGCAGAAGAAAATGTAGTTTCTCAAAAGAAAGCGGATACAATTGAGCAAGTTCAAGAAAAACGTGGTTGGTTTCAAGGGACGGGATACTGGTTGTACTATAATGAAGATGGTTCTTTGGCTATAGGTTGGAAAAATATTAATGGAAAATGGTATCACTTTGATGAAACAGGCATGATGGCTACATATATGAAAAATATTCAAGGAAAAACATATTATTTTAATGAAGATGGTTCAATGCAAATAGGATGGAAGAAAGTTCGAGTTTGGCATTATTTTAACGAAGATGGCTCTATGGCTAAAGATTGGAAAAAAATCAATGGTTCATGGTATCACTTTGACAAAGATGGTTACATGTCTGATGGCCGTAGGACTATAGGAGGAAAAACATACACTTTTAATGCAGATGGAACTATGGTTACAGGTTGGCAAGAGATTAAAAGTGGGCCTTATACAGGGAAATGGTTTTACTATAATGCAGATGGCGCTATGGCAACAGGTTGGGCACAAGTGAAAGGGAAATGGTATTATTTTGATGCATCTGGTGTCATGCAAACAGGTTGGTTAAAAAATAATAACGTATGGTATTACTTAAATACAGATGGATCAATGAAAAGCACAGAAAATAACTGGAACGAGGGCTGGTTAGAAGAAAACGGAAAGCGTTATGTTTTTGATGACACTGGTGCTATGCGAAAAGGGAAACTAGCTGAAGGCGGTACGGTTTGGTACTTTAATGAAGATGGTTCAATGCTAACAGGATGGAAACAGCTAGAAGAAGGATGGTATTACTTTAATGATCAATCTGGTGCAAGTGAACAAGGTTGGTTTAGCAATAAAGGGAAATGGTATTACTTTGAAGATGGCCCAATGAAAACAGGTTGGTTACAAGAAAATAAAAATTGGTATTATTTACAGTCTAGCGGTGACATGGCAGTCGGAAAACATTTAATTAATGGAAAATGGTATACGTTCAAACATAACGGTATTATGATGTAACAAAAGGTTTTTAAATAGAAATGTATTTTAAGAGATTTCCATAATGAAAAGGACACCTGTGAGGGTGTCTTTTTTTACGCTAGCCCCCTATTAATAAAGAAAGAATAACATTTTTAACAATAATGAGTACCGATTTTTATTAAGTTGATTGATGGAGGAAGAGACATTGTTGCCATCAAGTTAAGCAATTTACGGTTTCTAAAAATGTAAAGTATTACAAGTAGTTAAATTGTTTATGGAATGTTGGTATTGACATTTTATAAATTATTCGTGTAAAATAATTTATGAATGACATTCAGTCATTTGTTATGAAAGGGTGTAGATAAGTAATTTTTAATAACTGAACAAATATAAGGATAAATGAGGCTGATATTGTTTTTTAAAATAGTAGTTTGCGTGAGATTATATTTTTTAAATTAAAAATGACTGACGGTCAGTCATATAATAATAGAAGGTGAGAGATATGAAAAATAAAGCTTGGTTATATGTGATATTAACATGTATCTTTGAAATATTTTGGGTGTTCGGTTTTAATACAGCCCATACTTGGTGGCATTGGGTTGTTATTGTAGGAGTTATTGCTGTTGATTTTCATTTTCTTTCTAAAGCGTGCGAACATCTTGCAACAGGGACTGTATATGCTGTGTTTGCCGGAGCTGGTACGGTAGGTACTTTCCTAATGGATGTATTCCTTTTCGGCGGCAGTTTCAGTGTAGGGAAACTATTCTTTATCGTGATGGTCGTAGCGGGTGTTATCGGTTTAAAACTGGCTGATAATAAAGAAGAAACCGCGGAAGAAATTGTGAAAGGAGCTGCTTAAAAATGGGTTGGATTTTCGTATTTTGTGCCGCAATTAGCGAAATAGTCGGTGTGATAGGTCTTAAAATGTATAGTAAAGATAAGACGTTAGCAAATGGAGCGATTTATATAGGTGGATTTGCAACTTCCTTCGCATTCTTATACACTTCTTTCTTGTTTTTACAAGTAAGTGTGGCTTATGCGGTTTGGATTGGTATTGGAACAGCAGGCGCAGTTTTATTAAATATGTTTCTGTTTGGTGAATCGAAAAGTAAGGCACGTTTGATTAGCGTAGCTCTTATCGTATGTGGAGTTACAGGATTAAAGGCCCTTTCATAAGAAAAGGATAGTAAAGCTAAATCTCCTAACGATCTGTTGGGAGATTTTTATTATGAAAGTACATGATGATTGACAGTACAGCTAGTTATTTTATAAAATGAGTGACAGTCATTCAATATGTGTTTGAAAGGGTTTAGATGATGAATAAAAAAGAAAAAATTGTCTATGCAGCTATTGAAGTGTTTCAGGAAAAGGGCGTTGAAAAAACGAAGATTTCTGATATCGTGAAATTGGCTGGCATTGCACAAGGAACTTTCTATTTATATTTTCCTTCTAAGCTATCTGTTATGCCTGCAATAGCAGAAGTGATGGTTGAGAAGATGATACTTGCAGTGAAAGAAAAAGTACAGAACGATGCATCTTTTTCAAGTAAAGTTGAGCAAGTAATAGATGCAGTATTTAACTTTATAGCTGAATATCGTGAAATACAAGCATTAATGTATGCGGGTCTTGCATCTACTGAACATATAAAAGAATGGGAAGCTGTATATGAGCCTCTTTATATGTGGCTAAGCGAATTTTTAAGCGAGGCAAAAGAAGCTGGTGAAATTCGTGATTCGGTTCACGCAGAGCGAACAGCCAAGTTATTTATCGCTCTTGTTGAATCAGCAGCGGAACAAGTTTATTTATACGATCATAAAGATGATGAGCAAGTGGAGCTTCAAAAGGCAGAAGTACTAGATTTTTTAATACATGCACTACATATAAAGAAATAAAGGGAAACTTTAATTGGTAGGGCATTCCCTGCTGATTATTAGCCCGCATTAATGGGGACAAAACAGTTAGGTGAACCTATCTTAAGAAGGTAGGTTCATTTCTACGAAAAACTGAATGATAGTCATTCACCCTGTATTTATGTATGTGTGGAAGGATAAAGTGAAACTTTAATGAGTGGGGGTATCTCCACTCATTATTAGCCCACAAATAGCGGGATAAAGAAAAAGTTTCTTGGGCATTATTTTTGAGAGGAACTTATGGGAAGAGGTGTTAAAAAGTGAAGAAACCGATAAAAGAACAAAAGATGGTATTGGTCATTCTTTTAAGCAATATATTTATCGCTTTTTTAGGGATTGGGTTAATCATTCCGGTTATGCCGTCCTTTATGAATGATATGAATTTAACAGGTAAAACGATGGGCTATCTCGTTGCAGTGTTTGCAATGGCTCAGCTCATAACTTCACCAATTACAGGTCGTTGGGTCGATCTTTACGGTAGGAAGAAAATGATAATCATTGGATTATTTATTTTTGGTGTTTCAGAGCTGCTTTTTGGATTAGGAAAAGATGTGTGGATGCTTTATGTAGCGAGGGTGTTAGGCGGAATTAGTGCTGCGTTTATTATGCCGGGAGTTACAGCATATGTAGCGGATATTACATCGATTCAGGAACGACCAAAGGCGATGGGTTATCTTTCAGCAGCTATTAGCACTGGATTTATTATAGGGCCTGGAATCGGCGGGTTTATTGCAGAATACGGAATACGTGTGCCGTTCTTTGTGGCAGCAGTGATTGCCTTTATAGCATGTGTGATTTCGATCTTTATTTTAAAAGAACCGTTAACGAAAGAAGAGCTTGCAGAAATTTCTTCTAATACGAAAGAATCAAGCTTTATTGGAGATTTAAAGAAATCATTAAACCCAATGTATGCAATTGCATTTATTATCGTATTTGTACTCGCATTTGGATTATCAGCATATGAAACTGTGTTTAGTCTGTATTCTGATCATAAATTTGGTTTCACGCCGAAAGATATTGCTGCAATTATTACAATTAGTTCAATCTTTGGGGTAGTTGTGCAAGTATTTATGTTTGGAAAATTAGTTGACATGTTTGGTGAAAAAGTGTTAATTCAAATATGTTTAATTGTAGGTGCAGTGTTAGCGTTTGTATCCACTGTAGTCTTTAATTATTGGATTGTACTTCTCGTTACTTGCTTCATTTTCTTAGCATTTGATTTACTTCGTCCGGCTTTAACGACGTTTTTATCAAAAGCAGCTGGAAAAGAGCAAGGATTTGTTGCTGGTATGAACTCAACGTATACGAGTTTAGGAAATATTGCAGGACCTGCTATGGGCGGAATATTATTTGATATGAATATTCATTATCCATATGCATTTTCAGGAGTTGTTTTAATCGTTGGTCTCGGCATTACATTTATGTGGAGAGAGAAACAGCTAGCTGAAAGTTTTGCGAAGTAATGTAGTGAATAATGAAAAGCCTCTTACTATTTGTATGGTAAGAGGCTTTTCGTTTATAAACTTAATCCAAACCGCTTTAATTCAATAAAAATCCCCTCTAATTGCTTTCCTTTATCCGTTAAAGTGTACTCTACGCGGGGCGGAACTTCTGGATATACTTTTCGCGTTATAATCCCTTGTGCTTCCAATTCTTTTAGGCGAAGCGATAATGTTTTTGGGCTAATGCCGTCCATTGATTTTTGTAAATCACTAAAACGTAAAGTTCCTTCAATAAGAAGGTCACGAATGATTAAAAACGTCCATTTTGTACTGATTACGTCAAGCGTTTTAGCGATAGGACAAGGTATGCCAGGTAAACCTTTCGTTAATACAACTGAATCTATATTGTTCATGGAACTAGCCTCCATAAAAAATTTTTGAATGAATTTGCTTTATAGTATCACAAAACTATACTTTTGGTAACTATATGAAAAAAATATCACTACTTCCATAAAGGAAGTTAGTGCATATACAATAGCAATATGAAATAAAAAGTGTTTAGATGAAGAGGAGGTGATTTCCATGAGTATGAAAAAATTGTTTATGTTCCTTAGTTTGTTTGTTGTTTGTATTGTACTTGTAGCATGCGGCGTGGAAGAAAAAACTGAAATTCAGTTATTAAAAGAAATGCCAAAGCCAAAAGCAATGACAATTGATTCTTCATTAAGTAAAAAGGAAGCGACAGAAATGGTTCATGCAGCGCAGCGTTTTTACGCATTTTGGGATACAGGTAAAGAGAATCTTATTCCGCAGACTGTTACGGAAAATTTCTTTGATAATACATTACCGAAAGGGCGACCACAAGGCACTGAAGGACTAAAATTTGCGGCGCAAAATTTTCGTAAAGTCGTTCCTAATATACATTGCGAGATTGAAGATTTATTAGTTGTTGGGGATAAAGTAACAGCTCGTCTTTCTTTTACAGGAACGCATAATGATAAAAAAATCAATTTTTTTGCAATTGATATTTTGCATGTGAAAGACGGAATGATAACGGAAGATTGGCATTTAGAAGATAATCTTACGCTAAAGCAGCAACTGGGCTTAATAGCTGAAGAGTAGATCATATAGGGGAGAGAAAAGCGATGAAAAATATTTTTATAATAAATGGACATGAGAAATACGGTACGAAAGAAGGACGATTAAATAGAACGTTAGTTGATTATATGGTAACGGTATTAAGCGAGAATCATCATGTGAAAACAACAACGATTCAAGATGGCTATAGTATTAAAGAAGAGCAAGAGAAGTTTTTATGGGCGGATGTTGTGATTTATCAAACACCAATTTATTGGTTTAGTGTACCTGG
>NZ_JAEHBO010000121.1:0-10007 GCF_016483575.1 Bacillus cereus group sp. N12 | reverse complement strand
TACAACTGGTTGTTCTTCAGCGACTGGCCCTTCTTCTACAACTGGTTGTTCTTCAGCGACTGGCCCTTCTTCTACAACTGGTTGTTCTTCAGCGACTGGCCCTTCTTCTACAAATAGTTTACTTTCCTCTGTTTCTGCAATTAAAACATTCGCAAAACTTTGGACATCTTCCTTCGTTTGTTCATCAGCCTCAGCAACATGTATGAATTCATTTTTTTGTTCAATTGCTTCATCTAATACCATTTCTTGCTGCGTTTCCTCAAGTTCTACAATTGCTTCTACTTCAGACCCCTCTGTTTCTGCAATTACTTCTGCTTCTTCAGTTTCTTCCATTTCCGCCATTACTTCTGCTTCTTCAGTTTCTTCTGCTTCCGCCATTACTTCTGCAACTTCTCCAAGCTCTTCTGGTATTTCCACAATGATTGTTTCTTCAAGTTTTTCTTCTGCTTTGACAATCACTGATTCTTCTGGAGCTTGCTTTTCTACTTCCATAATAGGTTGTTCTATTTCTGTATTACGTTTAATTTCTTCTGATAATATTGTATCCTCGTGCTCTACTTTGGAATCTACTAATTCCTCTTGTAAAATGTTTTCGTTTAGCACCACTACATCTTTTTCTTGCTCTGCATCTTCCATACGCTCAGCTACCGTTTTATGAAGTAATTCATCCGCTGAAACTTCCTGCGGTGTATTTATTTCTTGAATTACTTCTTTTTCTTCTACTACTGGCTCTTGGCGCTCAATTTCATAACCGTTTTTCTCGAGCCATTGATCAACAACTGACTTTTCTTCCTTTTTACTCTGTTGACCTTGCTGATCAACGTCTTGATGACTAGAAGAAGTCGGTGCTTTTCCTTCTGAGAAATAAGATAATGTATACCCTTTTTTCTCTAACCATGCATCAACGACTGATTTGCCCTCTACAGATATTTCAAGATCTTCTCTTTCCTTTTCTTCCTCCTGCTTTTCTTCCTTTTTCTCTACTGAAGGACGATTATATCCATAAATCGGCGAAATCATTTCTGTTGGACGAAATGGTCTACGGCTACTTTCTTGCGGCGATACAGATACTTTTTTTACGACTGGCTCTGGATCCGGTTCATATTGCACTTCCGGCTCTTCGTATGTAGAAACTGCATTCTCCACATACTGCCGTCTACTTCTCTCCACTTTTATTCCTCTTTGAGTAGGCTGCTCTTCGTATATACCTCTTTGAACAGGTTGTTCTTCAAAGTGAGGTAATTCTCTTACGTCATCCTCATCAAATCCATCATCTGGTATTAATGGAAAACGGCATTTACCTGCATTTCTGCTTGCCATTTGTGCTTCTCTTGCTTCAGTGTAGTGGTTTACACGAGGAATTTTCGGCTGACTTTCAATTTGTTTCATTGCTTCTTTATTCATCGCTGTTTGTTCTTCCTCTTTGTTAAACAGCTTTTTCATCCAATCTAACATGCTTACCACTCTTTCTACTAAATAGTAACATCCTTTATTGTATCAGCATTCGGCAAAAAGTGCAGGTAAAATTAAGCATGTCATATTTATCCATAACATTCTAATTTACGATTGTTTTCATATAGAAAAAAGCAGCCTTCTATGTAAGACTGCTTTTAAGCTTTACTCTTCCGATATTCATCTACACTATCTGTTACACTTTGCAGTAAAGAATTTACATACTGCGGGTCAGATAATTTTTTATCTTCATCCTCATTGGACATAAACCCGAGCTCTAATAGTACGCCAGGAACTTTCGCCCAATTAAATCCAGAAAGGTCATCCCTAAATTTAATCCCATTTACTTTCACCTGATTGTTTTCTCTCATTTTATTTACTATCTTTTGCGAGATTTGAAGACTTTCTGCATAAATCTCTTTCGTATAGGGACTTCCTTCTGCTGGCGTCAATACAGCAAACCCACTTTGATTTGGATTTTCAGAACCATCTGCATGAAGGCGTAAAAATAAATCTGCCTTATGATCGTTTGCGAATGTCGCACGTTCTTTATTGCTTATATCAACATCTTGTGACGTTCTCGTCATTACTACTTGTATCCCTTTTGCTTCAAGCTTTTCTTTTAATAAAAAAGACATTTCTAATACAAGTACAGCCTCTCTCTTTTTCGTCACAACACCCGTTGTACCATCTGTCACTTTATATTTTTGCGTCGTTGCCCCTGGTCCAATCGGTTCTAAATTTAAATTTGCTTTTTGTTGATGCCCTGGATCAATAACGACGAGAAACTTTCCTTGTTTTTCATTACTCTCTACTTTTTGTTCATTATTTTGCATAAGTTGCTCAGTTGGCTTCACCGGCGTATTTTCCTCTTTCTTTTCCTCGGCCGATACTTCCTCCCGCTTAGTTTCTACTTGTTCATTCGTTTGAATTGTTTGCGATTCTTCTTTTTTTTCTTGTTCTTCTTGCTGCTTTTCTACCGGTGCTTCTTCTTTATCATCTTTACTATTTTCTTGTGTAGAAGATAATGTTTCTTTTTTCGACTGTTCTTGTGAACAACCTCCCATATATATTCCAATGAATGCAGTCATGACCATTATTTTTATATACTTCATGCTTCTCTCCCATCACTTTGCACCGGACTCAAAGTTTTTCTTATAATTGTTTTATAACCTCATCCATACTTCCAATATAAACAGGCTGCCACGTTTCTGTACCACGCTCTGCCGTATAGACTGGATAAGCGTCATCATCCACATTCACGAAAACTGGATCACCCATATCTGTTTCATATCCAATAACAATCCATTCTTCTTGCCATTTTCCACTTTCATTGCTTATTAATGAATTTTTATGTTTATCATATCGATAACCGATCTGCCCTTTTTCCAGTTCATCTTCACTAAATACATATATTTCATAAGTACCTAGCTCAACATCTTGCTGTTTTGAAGTTTCAATTCGTTTTAGAAGTTCTGCGATTTTTGGTTGTTGTTTCATACGTTTATCCCCTTCTATTTTTCTAAATTTTAACTAGATTGTTTATAAAATACAATATAGATTTTTAAAAAAAAGGTGACACCCTTATCATATTAACGATTTTTTGAGTATATCCATCACAACTCTCAATATATCAACGATTTTTTAAATATATCTATCACAACTCTCAATATATCAACGATTTTTTAAATATATCCATCACAACTCTCAATATATCAACGATTCACTACGAAATTTCGACTTACCGACAAAGAATGATAAAAAGAAAAGAGAGGCTGTCCAAAAGGACAACCTCTCTTTTCTTATATCAATTAAAATTTAAACTCTTGTCCAACTTCAAAGCTATCTTCTAATACAAGAATACCTTTTTCTTGCGGAGCGTCTGGAAGCTCTAATTCACGTGCAGAGCAGATCATTCCAGAAGAAGGAACACCGCGAAGCTCAGCTGGCTTAATTAACATACCACTTGGCATAACAGCGCCGATTTTTGCAACGACAACTTTTTGTCCTGCATCAACGTTTGGTGCACCACATACGATTTGTAATGTTTCTGTACCAATTTCTACTGTACAAATGTTTAATTTATCAGCATTTGGGTGCTTTTCTTTTTCAGCTACATAACCTACAACAAATTTCGGAGAAAGATCTGCTTCTACTTTTTCTTCAAAGCCGTTCTTCGCTAAAATTTCGTTGATTGTTTCTACAAGCTCTTTCGTTAATGTCAGGTTACCTGTTTCTTTTACTTCTAAGTAAGAAGATGCATTAAAGATGTTGAATCCTGCTGTTACATTGCTTTCACGATCGTATACGCGTGCAACATCTCCTTTACGATCAAAAGTACGGTTCTCTAAAGTAATATCTTGTAAGGCAACAATTAAAGTGTCACCAATTCCTTCAAGGTTATAAAAAACGTTCACTTCGTTCATCCTTTCTCTTTTCCATCTGTCTTCTTCCGATTCTTCGCTAAAATAAAGATTGGTTCAAAGTCCCCATCTTCATAAACGAATGAAAGTGATGTAATCGGAACATGCCCTTCGGCAAAAAATTTCATTGTCATTTGTGCAATAATATCATAACCGATTTCGTTGACGATATCAGCAATAATTAATACGTCTTGGTGAGGAACAGCAACAACCATGTCACCAGAGATCTTTTCACGCATCGATTGTAGTAACGTTTCGTTTAAAATACGACTCGCATCATACCCATCATTTGTGTTTAAAAAGTAGAATGTATTATCCGCTACTGTGTCCTGCTTAAATTCATAACCTAATGAGCGAGCATTAAATAATGCCATTTCGCGCACTTGCTGCTCTGTAAGCTCTAATTTTTGTAATAAGCGCTCATCAATTAGGCGATACGTTTTATTAGAATCTAGCGCGTAATAAATACGTGTTTCCGCCGTATGATCCGTCATAATAAACGGATTTCCTTCTTCTGATTGTTTTGGGAAAGAAGTAGAGCGAATAACAGGTAAAATTTTCGCCGTGCTATTTTCTTCTCTATGCATTGCAATTAACGCTTCTTGTACATAATAAGCAACCTCTTCAATCGCCTTTTCTTTGTTCACTTCCCATTTCGCTACTACTCCTGGAAGTGATACGTTAATACCTTTTTTCGAGTTTGTTTGTTCAATACGAAGAACTTCTTTCTCACTATCATAATGAAAATCCCATTCTGGTCGAGATAATTTCTTCATTAACTCGTCTTTCATCTTTTTACTTGTCATTTTCATCTCTTTTTCCTCCCTTCCAAAAAAATAACCTCCCCCGCGAAGGTAGAGGTTGTTTTTACAATTCAATTGGCTAATTGTTTTATTTTAAACCTTCAATAAACTCTTCGATTTGCTCTTGTGTTTTACGATCTTTGTTTACATAGCGTCCAGTTTCTTCACCTTTATTGTACGCTACAAAGCTTGGAATGCCAAATACGTCTAATTTTACGCATAGATCAATAAACTCATCACGATCTACATAGTAAAATGAGAAATCACTATACTTCTCTTCTACTTCTGGCATAAATGGATCAACGAAACGGCAATCTGGGCACCATTCTGCTGAGAACATGAAGACTACATTCTCTTCATTTTTTAATTCTTGGAATTGTTCCATGCTTTCTAATGATTTCATCTATATTTCCTCCTCTAATGCGTGCACTTTTTTCACACTATAATCTTTTCTTTATACTACCATACATCGTACACGGTGCAAGGTTTATGCTTGCTTTTTATCATACTTATATTGCCCAACGAGTAACTTAACAACGTGTACAAATAATTCCGTTCGATCGACATAATCGTCTGTAAAAATACCGATAGCACCTTCGTGACTACGAATATCTTTCCGCTCTACAAACTCTTCCATCACTTCACTTAACTCTTTACCATCTTCAAGAGGCGTTAAAAAATCGTCTGGTAACTTAATACGTGCTCCTCCGGCAACGAATATCTTATCGTCACTCGTTGCGAGTGCGCCCCAGTTACACATAAATAAACCGTGATCCGTTTTCATCACGCCGCCTTCTAACCCAATACCAATTTGAGCTTCTCCTTCTTGCAATGCTCGCTTCGCTCTATTAATTGCTCCTTGCATCGTCTCTTCATCTGAAAATGGCTGTGCCGATACTCCCGATGGGACAGAAAGAGATGTAATTTCAGCATCTTTCCATACCTTCTCCACAGCCCCAACCTTCGTTTTATTCTTCGATCCAACTACTACCTTCATTTCGTTCACCTCTATAAGAATTCATTATTCTGTTCTAATATCCACTTCAGCACAAATGAAGTGCCAACCACTACCACACACCACCAAGGAATCCCTTCTACCTATAGTAGAAGGTGACTTCCCACAATATTTTTGGTCCCGAACACAAAAACAATCTTCCGCGGTCTTCATGCATTATTCGAGCACTAATTAAGCACTGACCGCTACTACACATCGCTGGGTCATCTCTCCTACCTAAAAAAAGAAAGAGCTCTGCAGCCCTTCCTCTTTACGCGTTATTCTTAATTGTTTCTAACGTCGTTTTGTCCGTTGTTCTTACAAGCTTTGTAATAAGTTCTTTTGCTGCTGCATAATCATCAACATGTAAAATAGAAGCATGCGTATGAATGTAGCGAGCACAAACACCAATTACTGCTGATGGGATACCTGAGTTACTTGTATGTACACGGCCCGCATCTGTCCCACCTTGTGAAATAAAGTATTGGTACGGAATATTATGTGTTTCTGCTGTATCTAAAATGAATTCACGCATTCCTCGATGAGTTACCATCGTACGATCGTAAATACGAAGAAGAGCACCTTTTCCTAATTGACCGAACTGCGTTTTATCACCAGAAGCATCGTTTGCTGGACTTGCATCAAGCGCATAGAAAATGTCTGGTTGAATCATATTAGCAGCTGTTTGTGCTCCGCGAAGACCTACTTCTTCTTGTACAGTAGCACCAGAGTATAATGTATTCGGTAATGTTTCATCTTTTAATTCTTTTAATAACTCGATTGCCAGGCCACATCCATAACGGTTGTCCCAAGCTTTCGCCATAATTTTCTTCTCATTTGCCATCGGTGTGAACGGGCAGATTGGCACGATTTGTTGTCCTGGTTTTACACCAATTTCAATCGCATCTTCATAACTATCTGCACCTATATCGATTAGCATATTTTTTATATCCATCGTTTTTGCACGTTGCGCATCACTTAATAAATGAGGAGGGATAGAACCGACAACCCCTATAACAGGACCATTCTTCGTCATCACTTGTACGCGCTGCGCTAATAGCACTTGGCTCCACCAGCCGCCTAACGTTTGAAAACGAAGCATTCCGTTTTTCGTAATTTGCGTAACCATGAAACCTACTTCATCCATATGACCTGCTACAAGAACACGTGGGCCAGTTTCGTCCCCTTTTTTCAGACCAAATACGCTACCTAAACCGTCTTGCACAATTTCATCAGCATATTTGCTTAATTCTTGCTTCATAAAACGGCGTACATCATGTTCAAAACCTGACGCACCTTGTAATTCTGTTAACGTACGAAATAATTGTAATGTCTCTTTATTCACGAAGTCCCCTTCTTTCAAACCTTAGTAGAATACCTTTTTTATTGTAACGAAATTTTCGAAATGTTTCTAGTTTCTTCTTTTTTAGCTGCATTTGCTTTATAATTATTATCGGTACACTATTTTTATTTTATAGAATTGAGGTGAATATATGAGCTGGAAAGGTTTAGTAGCAGGTCTTGGCGTTGGATTTGCAGCTGGTTATTTCGTTGCAAACAAAGTACAAGAACAATCCCATATTTCTTCAGAAAAAGCATTGAAAATGGTGAAACAAGCATTAAATCATAAAGGTGAAATTACTGGCTCTTGGGTACATATGGTTCCAGAGACATTTGAAAAATATGATGTTGCGTATGAAGTTTATCGCGGCGGTCTTACAACAATGTTAGATGATATACAAGAACGATTTGAATTTTTAGTTGATGCTAAAACAGGTACTGTTTTAGAGGTAATAGCAGCATAAAAAGAGGTTTCCCATTAGGTGAACCTCTTTTTTTTGAAAAATTGCGGATAGTGATTAAAATTATATCGGCGATTTTCCGAATATATCGGCACAACTCGATTTATATCAGCGATTTCCCAATTATATCGGCGCAACTCAAATTATATCGGCGCAACTCAAATTATATCAGCGTTTGTTTAAATATATCGACTTACCGACAAAACCCGACAATAAAAAAGAGGCTGCTCCAATAAATATGATGGAACAACCTCCTTTTTTTTAAGCTTCTATACTCGTTTTTCTCTCAATTTTTTCTACAATATGTCCTTCCTCATTCCACTTCACTGCACGATAATATGCGTCATGATAAAATGAAAACCACGCATCGTTTTCAGCACCATATTTCATCCACTTTTGCTTATTTTCAATCGATGTCATCGGATAATCATCATAAGCCATGACCCATAATACATTTTGATGTGCGTGTGTCGGCAATAGATCAGCTAAATGCAGCATCGTTTCTCCTTTGCTTTCTAAAGCAATGACTGCATGTCCATCACTATGTCCGCCTGTATGCGCCATCTTTATTTCATCCGTAATTTCGATTTCTTGTTGAAACGTAACAACTTGCTCTACAATCGGCTCCCAATTTTCCTTCCAATACGTATTACGGGATCTAATATTTGGGTTCCTCATTTCATTCCACTCTGTTTCACTTACATAAACTTTCGCATTCGGAAACGCCGGTACAAGGTGATCCCCTTCCCATTTCGTTAAACCAGATGCATGATCAAAATGAAGGTGCGTCATTAAGACGTAGTGAATATCTTCAGGCTTTAATCCCCGTTTTTCTAAAGATTCATAAACCGATGACTCTTCCGTTACTCCTTGATTTCTCTTCATTTTCTCATTCAATTTACCGTTTCCTATTCCAGAATCAATAAGCATATTTCCATCTTTCGTTTGCAAAAGTAACGGATCTGTTCGTAAATATATATGATTTGTATCGTTATGTTTATATTTTCGTGACCAAAGTACTTTCGGCACAACGCCAAACATTGCCCCGCCATCTAAATGTGTGTTCCCACCTTTTAACCACGTCACTTTTATATCTCCAATTCGTAATTCTTCCATCACACATCCCCCTTTTACATTAATTTTAACATAAAATTCTGATTATTTTAGTTATAAAAAAACCTATGCATTACTGCATAGGCTCTGTGCGATACTTCGCTTCAACTCGATAAATACGATGACCTTTACTAGAGAACTTCTCTTCGTACTCAGTCATAATATTACCTTCAAAATCACTGTTATGAAGATCTAGACTTAAGTAAGTTAGTAACATACCATACTCAGCCATACTCATTAGAGAGTATTCAAATAACCCTTGGTTATCTGTTTTGAAATGAATTTCTCCGCCCTCTACTAACACTTCTTCATAATTGCGTAAAAACGTTTTATACGTTAAACGACGCTTCGTGTGACGATTCTTCGGCCATGGATCTGAGAAGTTTAAATAAACACGATCAATTTCACCTTTTGCAAAGAAAACTGTTAAATCTTCAGCATCTTTATTTATTAACTTTAAGTTCGGTAATTCTTCTTCAATTAATTTATCAAGTGCATCTACAACAACACTCGTAAATTTTTCAATTCCAATATAATTAATATGTGGATTTGCTTTTGCCATATCGTACATAAAGCGGCCACGACCTGTACCTACTTCAATGTGAATGGGTTGTTCATTTCCAAATACTTCTTTCCAATTACCCGCGCGCTCTTCTGGATTTCCAATTACGATATGTGAATACTCATTAATTCGATCTAATGCATATGGTTTATGTCTTAAACGCATAGATGTCTCCCTCACTTTACAAAGCTATTTTAAAGGAATGATTCCTTTTTTCTGTTTTAATCAATCTACCAAACAAAAAACCAAGTACGTACGAGCACTCGGTCCGTTTCTTTCAAGTATAAGATGTACCATTTTGATAAAAACTACATACAGCATTAAACATTCCATGACGACGTAGCTTTTTCTCTTACATTCCGAGAAGAGAAAAACAATCGAAAGGATGATCCGTTCATGCCAATTAGTCAACAACATCAATTAGAAGTGCTGAAAGATATTTTAGTCAATCACCAAAGCGATTGCTGCGGGACAGTTTCTGAATGCGAGCAATTAGAGCGCCTCATTCAATCGTTACTCGCAAACGATAATATAAGTAATGACGCTAAAACAATGCTAAACGATGTATATTCTTATAGTCAATCGGGTAAATCTTCCTCTAATTTGGACAACCATATTTCCAATAATCAAGAACAACTTACTCAGTGGATTGCTGGAATGGACAATTTTTCTTAAGTATTATTCTGAAGCAAGTAGTTGCTGTAAATATTGATGCCAATATTCAGCTTCTGCTTGCTGTTTTTTTGTTGTGTGCCATTGAATAGATAAAATCGTTTGTGCTATTACATACCATCTCATACGCCTAAGCAATGATTCATCCATTTCAATATCATAATACCCGAGCCACTCACTCCATTC
>NZ_JAEHBO010000120.1:0-10021 GCF_016483575.1 Bacillus cereus group sp. N12 | reverse complement strand
CACGTACACTACGTAGAAGGTTGTACAGCACCTGTTTACACGACTAACTCACTTCACAGTGCGGTAGTAGAAATCATCATTAAGAAAGATGCATATTGCCGTTATACAACAATCCAAAACTGGGCGAACAACGTATACAACCTAGTTACAAAACGTGCGGTTTGTGAAGAAAACGCAACGATGGAATGGATTGACGGTAACATCGGATCTAAATTAACGATGAAATACCCAGCAGTTATCTTAAAAGGCGAAGGCGCTCGTGGTTTAACGTTATCTATCGCGATTGCTGGTAAAGGCCAACACCAAGATGCTGGTGCGAAAATGATTCACTTAGCACCAAACACTTCTTCAACAATCGTTTCTAAATCGATTGCGAAGCATGGTGGTAAAGTAACTTACCGTGGTATCGTACACTTCGGACCAAAAGCGAAAAACTCTCGCTCTAACATCGAGTGTGACACGTTAATCATGGATAACCAATCTACATCTGATACAATTCCTTACAACGAAATCAAAAACGATTACGTTTCACTTGAGCACGAAGCGAAAGTATCGAAAGTATCAGAAGAACAATTATTCTACCTAATGAGCCGCGGTATTTCTGAGCAAGAAGCTACAGAAATGATCGTAATGGGCTTCATCGAGCCATTCACTCGCGAACTTCCAATGGAATACGCAGTTGAAATGAACCGCCTAATCAAGTTTGAGATGGAAGGTTCTATTGGTTAAATAGAAACGCGGAGCCGACTGTTCAGCCCCGTTGGCTAAGGTTCTTAGACATGAGGGGCTAGGAGGCGAAGCTGGATAATATTTAAAAGTGGAATTGGCTTATTCTAGCCGCTAGAACTGGATAATATATGTATGAAGAAAGCGTCCTGCTGTGCAGGGCGCTTTTTTATTTGTTATTTATCCCGCATTAACGGGCAGTAAGGCCCCCGCCTCAAAATTCAGTGGAAGCAAAGAAGTTAGGTGGGGGCGGGCTGCCCGTAAAAGCCTTCATCAATCGGAGATGGGGAAAGAGATACCGGGGTGGGTGTTCGGCTAAATATATCAACGATTTTTCAAATATATCGATCATAAATGGGAATATATCAACGATTATTTCAATATATCAACGTTTCGACAAGGAATATCGATTTGTCGACAAAGTAAGACAAAAGAAAAACCTCACATACCCCAAACATTTTATAAGAACAGAGAACGACTAGATTTAAGACAAAGATACTGACAAATCCACTTGAACAACCCCCCACTGAATTCTCTCTTAAACTTTTTGAAAAATCCCCCACTTCACCATCTAAAATCCTTTAACACCAACTAGAAAAAACAAAAGTTTCCATATAAAAAGGACAATCTTTTGCTTTTTCTCACAATGCGAGTACAATGTAAAATAGCAAGAAAAGACGAAAAGTATTTACAGGATTATTGCGTACGTATAGCGTAAATGGCAGTAAGGAATTGAGAGGAGGTTTTTTCTCTGAATATAAATAAAGAAACAATCATCCACCTTTATCATACAAACGATATACATAGTCATTTTGAAAATTGGCCGCAAATTTCTCGGTTTGTACAAGGGGAGAAAAAGCGAAGACAGGAAGCGGGAGAGACTGTTTTAACTGTGGATATTGGCGATCATGTGGATCGTTTTCATAGTATTTCGGAAGCGACGAATGGGCTTGGCAATACGAAGCTTTTAAATGAGGCGTTATATGATTATGTAACGATTGGAAATAATGAAGGAATTACGTTAGCGAAGGAGCATTTGAATCGTCTATATGATGATGCTGGATTTGAGGTGCTCGTCGCGAATTTATTTGAAAAAGAAGGTATACGTCCAGCATGGGCAAAGCCTTATAAATTACATACAACGACAGATGGAATTACGATTGCTTTTATTGGATTAACGGTAGCATATCCCGAGTTTTATCAAATGTTAGACTGGCACATTGAAGATCCAATCGAGCATTTAGAGTCTATTTTAGAAGAAGTGCGAGATGAGGCTCATATTACAGTTGTCCTTTCGCATCTTGGAAAAAGTATGGATGAGTATATGGCGGAGCATTATGATATAGATGTTATTTTAGGTGCACATACGCATCATTTATTTGAGCGCGGTGTTCTTATGAATAATACTTTACTTTGTTGTTGTGAAAAGTGGGGCCGTTACGTTGGGCACGTGCAGCTTACTGTGGATAAAGAGACGAAGAGACTGTTGAAGAAGGACGGTAGAGCGATTAAGACAGAGCGGTTAGGTGCTTATAGTGAACCGTTATCCACAATTGAAATGCTGCAGGAAGAAAGTAAGCATATTATGGCAGAGCCTGTCGTTCATTTAAAGGAATCATTACCAGTTGATTGGTTTCATGAGACATCATTTTCGCACATGTTAGCAAATGCGCTGAAAACGTGGTGCGGTGCAGAGATTGGAATGGTGAACGCTGGTGTACTTCTTGAGGGATTAGAAGAAGGTGTTGTGACGCGCGGAGATATTCACAGAATTTGTCCACATCCAATTAATCCATGTGCGTTGAAAGTGTCAGGAAAAACATTAAGAGAAGTGATCTTGAAAGCACGCCGCCCGAATATGGAGAATCTTGAGGTGAAAGGATTCGGATTTCGAGGAAAAGTGATGGGGAAAATGATTTACGCTGGTGTAGAAGTCATTCCAGATACGATTCCAGGCAATAAACTTTTACTGGAGGATGTATTAATTAACGGAGAATTGCTAGAGTTAGATCGTATATATACGGTAGGAACGATTGATATGTTTACATTCGGCTACTTATACCCAGAGCTATCCACACTTTCTGACAAACAATATTATATGCCAGAACTACTTAGAGATGTGTTAACAGACATGTTAATAACTCATACATCTTCCGTCAAACTATAGGCTAGTTACTTGTAACACTCATTTTTCTCTTGTCATACAGATAAGAAAGAGAGGAGTGTGAACTATGGTTAATGTGGAGCCAATTATAATCGATAATTATACGTTTATTGCGGTTAGTGTAAAACTTCCAAAGACAAATTTGCTAGCTGTAATGAGCGATAAAGGATATATTATGTGTGGTGCATTAGATGTAGGTCTTTTAAATGAGAAGTTAGGTGATCGGGGAATTATTGCTGGCCGTGCGGTTGGTGTAAGAACGATTGAACAACTTCTTGAAGCACCGTTAGAATCCGTAACGACTGGAGCGGAAGCGTTAGGTATTCCAGTAGGAACGATTGGAAAAGAAGCGTTATTAAAAATGAGATAAGCATATATCGTCCCTCCTTCTTGCATAGAAATGATATAAGAAGGAGGTTTTTTTATGAGCATATTTCGTTCGAAAAATTCGCGGTTTCGAAGGGGACCTATTTCCTTTCGGTACATACTGCTTATGTCATTTATTCTTTTTGTGATATTACTAATGCAAGGATTATGGATTGTGAATAACAGCATTCAGCCAACGTTAATGAAATATGGGGAAGTAGAGACGCATAAAATGGCGACAGCAGTCATGACGAAGGCGGTAAAGGATAGAATTAATGAAGGATTCGACGTCGATTCATTAATGAAAGTACAAACGGATCGGAACGGAAGAGTATCTACAATTAATTTAAATACAAAGCAAGTAAATGAAATCGTAACATCAACGACCACATACATAGAAAAATATTTACAGCAAGTAGAACAAGGGAATTTGAAGGAGCTAGGTATTTCTGAAAAAAACGGGGCGACTATGGCAGTTCCTTTTGGTCGTGTAACGGATAATGTGCTTTTCGGAAATATGGGGCCAGATATTCCGATTGATTTCACGACAATCGGTCATGTAAACACGGATATTAAACAAAAAATTGAGCCGCATGGGATTAATAATACAGCGATTCAAATTGTTATGGAGATGGAAGTAACGTTGCAAGTGATTATTCCATTTCATACGAAAGAAATAAAAGTGAAACAAGATGTTCCGATTGCAACGCGCATTGTTCAAGGAGAAGTGCCTACTTATTATGGAAGCGGTGGCGTTGTTGTACCGGATAAAAAGAAAACGGATAGTTAGCGAATATAAAGTGAAACTTTAATCAGTGGGGGGCTTTTACGGGCAGTTGATCCCCAACCGACCGAACTCCCTTGCTTTCGCTGAATTTTGAGGTAGGGGTCTTACTGCCGGGCAAATAGCGGGATAAAAAATAACCGTAGCAATCTGCTACGGTTATCGTTTTGTATTTGCTCGTTCTTTGCGTTCCCACAAGCTTAAATGCATGTATGGATCGAATGCCCATTCTGTATAGCCATTGTCTTTATACATGCCAAAATGTAAGTGGGGCGGAAATTTTCCGGCTGTACCAGGAGGTCCATAACCGGTGCTACCAACAAATCCGATTACTTTTCCTGGCTCAACAATTTGTCCAAGCTGTATTTCTTTTGAGAACCCGCCTAAATGAGCGTAATAATGGTAATTGTTATGAAGGTCGCGAATACCAATGCGCCATCCACCAAGGCGGTTCCAACCTTTCGTTTCAATAATGCCATAGCAAGTCGATCTTACTGGCACGCCATATCCGGCAAAAATATCGGTTCCTTCATGAATCCTTCTGCCGCCAAAACTTCTTCCAGCGCCGAAAGTACTCCGATAGCTATGGTCACTACGAATCGGAAGAGGAAAAGCATTTCCTTCTAAATTAATACGTCCATAATGTTTATAAATTTGGGCGTATTCACTAATTAAATCAACTGTTTTTGCACGTCTATAATATTCCCAGAGCATAATTTTAATACGGTCTTCTGACGTTCCTTGTTTCCTTAAAATAGTCGCTGCGGTATGCAGAAGATCACGGTCGCTATTTGCATTTGCAAATCCATCTTTGTCACCATCTAAACCTATTCCGCCAAATAGAGAAATTGTATGGGGGAGAGTATCGTTACTATTGATAGGTCCAGCCCATATTTCTGGTTTGAAATAAAGGGAAATGATGGCATCTGGTTTTTTCGGAATATCTTTTCGTACGCTCCGTATATTTCTTTCATATTGATCCATTGCAGCTAAGTAATACCATGGAATGCCTGAAGACTGCTCGGTTTCTTTATATAGTGCCATGCGCTTTTCGTATATGCTTTGCTGATTATCTTCACCGTAAGCGATGTTTTGGTGGAGAAGAAAACAAATAGAAAGCAAAAGAGAAATTTTTCGAAGCATGAAATAGACTCCTTTCACAACATCACTCTTTTTAGTGTGGGATATACGGAGTATTTCATTATAGGGAACGATTGGAAAAAATCTTAGAATCTTCATTTGAGCAAATCGCTTTCATACGTTAGAATAGATATGTTACATTGAAAGAAGCGAACACGGTAAACTATTTCATATTGTGCGGAGTTGATAACCATGACAAAACAAACAGAATATAAGCGCAAGCCCGAATGGTTGAAAATTAAGTTAAACACGAATGAAAACTATACAGGCTTAAAGAAAATGATGCGTTCTAAAAATCTTCATACCGTTTGTGAAGAGGCAAAATGTCCGAATATTCATGAATGCTGGGCTGTAAGAAAAACAGCAACATTTATGATTTTAGGTGCGGTTTGTACACGTGCTTGTCGTTTTTGTGCGGTTAAAACAGGCTTACCAACTGAGCTTGATTTACAAGAACCAGAACGCGTAGCAGATTCAGTAGTACAAATGGGCTTAAAGCACGTCGTTATAACAGCGGTTGCACGTGATGATTTAAAGGACGGGGGAGCAGCTGTTTTTGCTGAAACAGTACGCGCAGTACGTCGTAAAAACCCATTCACGTCTATCGAAGTATTACCATCTGATATGGGTGGAGTAGAAGAAAACTTAAAAATGTTAATGGATGCAAAACCAGATATTTTAAACCATAACATTGAAACAGTACGTCGATTATCTGACCGAGTTCGCGCTAGAGCAAAATATGAACGTTCATTAGAGTTTTTACGTCGAGCGAAAGAAATGCAGCCTGATATTCCAACTAAATCGAGCATTATGGTGGGCTTAGGTGAAACGAGAGAAGATTTAATTGAAGCAATGGATGACTTACGTGCAAACAATGTGGATATTTTAACTCTTGGGCAATACCTACAACCATCTAAGAAGCATTTACCAGTTCTTAAATATTACCCACCAGCAGAATTTGCAGAGCTTAAAGAAATTGCACTTAGCAAAGGATTTAGCCACTGTGAAGCTGGCCCACTTGTACGTTCTTCTTATCATGCGGACGAGCAAGTACGTTCTGCAAAAGAAAAAACAGCAGAAGCCAAATAATGAAAAAAGAGAGCTAACCATTAGCTCTCTTTTTGTTTGTACTCTAAAACAGTATTTGGGCATGTGAATACAATTTTTTTTAATTCCTCTGTGGATAATTCAATTGTAAATTCGGGTACACCAGGTGTAATCAAAATTTTATCGTACGTATAAATGGAACTATCCACAATAATCGTTACATCTTGTGAATAACCGAAAGGAGCTACACAGCCAGGGGTGCAACCAGTTTTTTCTCGTAACTCATGTGGAGAGCAAAGTGATAAGCTTTCTCCTGTTATTTTTTTCATTTCTCCTCGGTCGAGCCGAGTACCCTCTAACGTAAAAAATACGAAATAATCTCCGGATTTTGATTTTAAAAATAAGCTTTTACTTGGAGTACCTTGCAAACCGAGTCTTTCACGCACGATACGATCTGTCTCATAATCAAGCACTGGCTCGTGTTCAAACTTTTCATAAGAAATATTTGTTTTATGTAGTAAAGAAAGTACATCTTCATACATATGGAATGATACCCCTCTCTATTGTTAATACAGTCTCTTCTCGTGGCGTCAACTGAGTGTTTCGGAAAGGGATACTACTTGGACGACGCTTCCCATAATCGTTTTATGATACTTTGTTCACCGATTGTAATTTCGTAAACATCAGGATTCGTTAAAGTTCTCCATTCATTAAAGCCAATCGTATGATCAAAGTGCTTTAAAATGAGTGTAAGTAAGTTTCCATGTGTAATGAGTAGTGTTGTAGTATGGTTTAATTTTAAAACGTCTTGGATAAGCGATATAGCACGGTCCGTCGCTTGTTTTGTTGACTCTCCGCCTGAAAAGGCAATATCTATGTTTGTAAAAGTAGATTCTAGTTTTGGCATCCAATCATCCATCGGAACGTTGCTTAATATACGTTCAGCTAATCGTTCATCCTCTTCGATAGATAGGTTAGCTTGGAGCGCATAGGGCCGAATAGAATCGATAGCTCGGACAAATGGGCTCGAAATAATATGATCTATTTGTAGCTGATTTTCTAAAAGGAATGTAGCAAGGATATTAGCTTGATTTTTTCCGGCAGTCGTTAATTCGGCATCACGTTTTTGTCCAGTTGCGGAACAATGTCGTATTACAATAATTTTCTTCATAATTCATCCCCATCTTTCAAGTTGACGCTATATACTTCGACAAATGTAGAAATAATTCCTTTTTATTGGAAACAGCATATGGATTTAAATATGTGGAAAAGTAATGTGGATAATGAAAAATTGAGGTGCCACTATGAAAAAAATGATGTGCATTGTATTCATTATTTGTTTTCTTATGCAATTATCCACAACATATGCAGAATCCAATGAAAAGTTAGATTATCCAAGCAATCGAAATAAGCCATTTGTGAGTGAGGATGTGTTTTATAAACAGTTAGATAAGAAAATTTATAAAGAATACAAAAATGCAGCATATAGTGTTCGGAAAAAAATCTTATTTAAAGAAGTGCCTGATGAAGAATTTTCTTTCCTACAAAAAACAGCTGTCGGTTGTCGAAGTAGAGTGGTGCTTCAAGATTTTTTGTTCACCCTGATTGCCAAGTGTACTTCTTTGCTTCTTTTACTCAAAATGAAGTAGAAGAGTTTTATAAGTATATCGTTATAGATGCAGAAACAAAGAGGGAGCTGCAAGAGGGCAAAAGTTATCATCATTGTGATAATCCTTATAAAGTGAAACTTTAATCAGTGGGGGATTTGTCCACTGATTATTAGTTGAACCAATCGGGCAGTTACGGACAGTTGATCTCTCGCCTAACTTCTCTGCATTTGCCGAACTTTGAGGTGAGAGTCCTACCGCCCGTTAGTGCGGAGTAAAAAATAACCCACCAACTGGTGGGTTATTTTTTACTCCGGCACACTCATTAATTTCACTTTCATTTTGCGAATCACAACGAGAGCACAAATTGTTAGTAGAAGAGTAATCCCTTCTGCAACAAAGATGTTGATCGTTTTTGTTTGGTAAAGTGCTGCGAAAAAGTCTACGAATGCGTGGAATAATATAGCATATACAAGGAAGATGTACTTCTTTTGTTTTACTGCGTATAAAACAAGCATTGTAAAGGCAATTTGCAATACGAGTGCCATAATTCTTTCTACGCTACCAAGGAAGTAAAAATAGGCAGGCTGCTCGATTAACATGTCCTTTACAAGGTTTAATTGAGGTAGTTTTTCTGCCATTTGAGCGAAGCTACCATCGTTAATAGCATTTGCGAATATAAGAGTTTGCAATGCAGAGAATCCGCCAACTAAAATAGATTCTATCCCGCCGTGACCAATTCCGTAAGCAAAGCCATCTTTATATTCTAGATATTTTTTTAGTAGGAAGAAGAAGGCAACGAAGCGTCCTAATTCTTCAAAAATACCAGCAGTTAGCCCGCCATAAAGTGCGAAGACAAATGGATTTTCTAAAAATGGAGCGATTGCTGGATTACCGCGCATAAATAGATGAAATGGTGTTTCGAGAATTTGGGTAAATCCGATAAAGATAAGAACACCAACTCCGACCACTTTCCAATTAATATTATATTTTTTACGGAAATAAACGAGTACAATAATTGGGACCAGAATCGAAACAACGAGTTGCATAATGATGCTGGCAATTACAGTATTTGAAACCATACTTTCACCGCTTTCTAATATATGTACATATCTATTATGCATGAAATATGGGAGAGATGAAACTTTTAGAGATAAATTGAAACTTTAATCAATGGGAGTGTTGTCTATTCCCCGAATTTTGAGGTGAGGGTATTACTGCTCGCAAATAGAGGGATAAAATGAATTTACTTATTGACTCTAACGTTGCGTCATACTTTATCGTATGTATTAAGGGGGAGATACAAATGACAATGAGAGTAAAAGAAGTAGCTGATTTAGTTGGAATTAGTGTGCGCACACTGCATCATTATGATGAAATTGGGTTGTTAACCCCAGACGAGACGACAGAATCTGGATATCGTCTGTATTCTGACGAAAATTTAGAGACACTGCAGCAAATTTTATTTTTTAAAGAGCTAGGCTTCCCTTTGAAGAAAATTAAAGAAATTATCATGAGTCCGTCATTTGATCGCGAAGAAGCATTACAGCTTCATAAGAAAATGCTTCTTGAAAAACGTGCGAGGTTAGATAAGGTGATTGCGACGATTGATAAAACAATTCAGCATACAAAAGGAGAGATTGAAATGACGAACAAAGAGAAATTTGAAGGATTTGATTTTAGCCATAACCCATATGAAGAAGAAGCGCGTGAAAGATGGGGAGATACAGCTGTAGATAAAGCGAACGAATATGCAAAAGGTATGTCAAAAGAGAATCAGGAAGAGTTTAATACTATTTACAGAAATTTAGCGGCGCTTAGACATGGTGCACCTGATTCTAAAGAGGCACAAGAAGCTATTAAAGTATGGTATGATTACTTGCAAAACTTTGGTGAATATTCATTAGAAGCCTTCAAGGGACTCGGTCAAATGTACGTCGCTGATGAGCGCTTCACGAAAAATATTGATAAGTTTGGCGAAGGGTTAGCACAGTTTATGTGTGATGCGATGGAGGTTTATGCGGATCGTAATAAAAAATAAAAAGTAAAACAGGTGGAGGTTTTCTCCACCTGTTTTACTTTTTAATCATATCATTTAAAGTCTGATCCTCTGTATTGTTCAAATGAGGATTTTTACTCATTTCCCGTTTTAACATATCGAGGCTTTGCGTATATTCTGTATCATTT
>NZ_JAEHBO010000012.1:0-105308 GCF_016483575.1 Bacillus cereus group sp. N12 | reverse complement strand
CTAGCTAATGCGACGCGGGTCCATCCATAAGTGACAGCCGAAGCCGCCTTTCAATTTCGAACCATGCAGTTCAAAATATTATCCGGTATTAGCCCCGGTTTCCCGGAGTTATCCCAGTCTTATGGGCAGGTTACCCACGTGTTACTCACCCGTCCGCCGCTAACTTCTTGAGAGCAAGCTCTCAATCCATTCGCTCGACTTGCATGTATTAGGCACGCCGCCAGCGTTCATCCTGAGCCAGGATCAAACTCTCCAATAAAGTTAGTTTGTCTAGCATCTAAAAATAAAAATTGACGTTTCACGTTGTTTGTTTCGTTCAGTTTTCAAAGAACTTGTCCGCCGCTTCATAAGCGACTTCATCATATTAACATCTTCATTTTTCGATGTCAACAATGTTTCTTAATTTCTTTTTGTCGTTTTCTGCGTTTCCGCATCAGCGACGTTTATTAATATACCATCGTGATTTCGAAATAACAAGTACTTTTTATAAAAAAAATAAAAAAATCACCTATCCTACTTTCTTCTATGTAAGGACTCCTTATCCTCTCTACTGAAAACAGGTATTTTGATTGTATACCAATACACTCCGAGCAACCAAACTGTAGGTCACAATAACTTCTCAGATTTTCATTCTCTTCTATATTAAAGTTCATAATCATTTACTCCCTATAGAATAACGATATAAATTAGCCGTAAGAAACGAATCAATCCACATTAAAAAGCAATTCGAACGAACAATTTCCTCCCCCATCAAAAATTGCACTTTATACAAATAATACAATCTCACCAAAAACATTATCTTAAGATTGTTGTTAGAATTTTTTTACATTTAATTAATGAAAAATATCCATTTTTTGTTATATAGTAAGAAAGTGCCCACAAAACTATAAATACTAATGGAGGAATTATCTTATGGATAGGTTAACAAAATTTTCATTAAAAAACCGAGCTGCTATTATTATCATGGTTTTTCTCATTTCCATACTCGGTGTTTATTCCGGCTCTAAATTACCTATGGAATTTTTACCAAGCATCGATAACCCTGCAATAACTGTCACAACATTATCTCAAGGGCTCGATGCTGAAACGATGACTAAAGACGTAACTGATCCCCTTGAAAAACAGTTTCGTAATTTAGAACATATTGATGGCATCATTTCCTCCACACACGAAGGATTATCACGCATCGACATTGCATATACATCCAAGGCAAATATGAAAGATGCAGCACGCGAAGTCGAAAAAGCAATTAATACGATTAAATTACCTAAAGATGTAACTAAACCTGTAGTTAGCCAATTAAATACTTCTATGATTCCACTCGCTCAAATTACCATTCAGAAGCAAAATGGATTTTCAAAAGCTGACGAAAAACAAATCGAGAAAGAAATCGTACCACAACTCGAAAGCATTGATGGTGTTGCCAATGTCATGTTTTTCGGAAAATCAACTTCCGAATTATCCATCGTTCTTGATCCTAACAAACTAAAAGATAAAAACGTAACGTCAGAGCAAGTATTAAAAGTTGTACAGGGAAAAGAAACTTCCACTCCCACTGGAGCAATTACTGTTAATAAAGAAGAATACAATCTTCGTGTCATCGGGGAAGTAAAAAATATAAATGAGATTAAAAACATCACCGTAGCACCTCAAGTGAAATTGCAAGATATTGCTCAAATTGAACTGAAACAAAACTACGATACAATATCACACATAAACGGAGAAGAAGGAACAGGATTAATCATCATGAAAGAGCCGAGTAAAAACGCGGTTGCAATTGGAAAAGAGATTGATAAAAAAATTAAAGACATAAGTAAGCAATATAAAGATCAGTTTTCCATTAAACTTTTAGCCTCAACTCATGAACAAGTCGAAAATGCTGTTACTAGTATGGGAAAAGAAGTAATCCTTGGCGCAATCGCCGCTACTCTAATTATCTTAATCTTTTTGCGTAACTTCCGAACGACACTCATCGCTGTTGTCAGTATTCCATTATCTATTTTATTAACACTCTTATTACTACACCAATCTAACATCACACTTAACATTTTAACTCTCGGTGGCTTAGCAGTTGCAGTTGGACGTCTCGTCGATGATAGTATCGTTGTCATCGAAAATATTTTTCGCCGTTTACAAAAAGAACCTTTCTCTAAAGATATTATTATCGATGCAACGAAAGAGGTTGCCGTCGCAATCACTTCTTCTACTTTAACAACGGTCGCTGTTTTTTTACCTATCGGCCTCGTATCAGGAGTAATCGGAAAATTAATGTTACCTATGGTATTAGCAGTTGTATATTCTATCCTTTCTTCTTTAATCGTCGCATTAACAGTTGTTCCACTTATGGCTTTTTTACTACTCAAAAAAACAAAGCATCGCAAGCCGAGCTCTTCACCACGATATGTAGCTACATTAAAGTGGGCTCTTTCTCATAAATTTATTATTCTACTAACTTCATTTTTATTATTTGCGGGATCAATCGCTGCATATATATTACTACCAAAATCGAACATAAAGTCCGAAGATGATACAATGTTATCCGTTAATATGACGTTTCCAGCTGATTATAATTCTGAATCTCAAAAGCAAAAAGCCTTTGACTTCGAAAAGAAACTACTCTCTAATTCTGATGTAACAGATGTTATTTTACGAATGGGATCTAGCGCAGAAGATGCACAATGGGGGCAAACGACTAAAAATAATCTTGCCAGTATATTTGTAGTCTTCAAAAAGGGGTCTAATATCGACCAATATATTAAAGACTTAAAGAAAGATCATAAATCTTTTGAACCTGCCGAACTTGATTATATAAAAACGAGTTATTCAAGCTCTGGTGGGGGTAACAATTTACAATTTAACGTAACTGCTACTAACGAAACGAATCTAAAAAAAGCCGCTAACATCGTCGAAACAAAACTAAAGAGTATGGATGCTCTCTCTAAAGTAAAAACGAATTTAGAAGACTCTAAGAAAGAATGGCAAATTCATATTGATCAAACAAAAGCCGAACAATTAGGTTTAACCCCAGAATTAGCAGCACAACAAGTAGCATTCCTTATGAAGAAATCGCCTATTGGTGAAATTTCAATTAACAATGAAAAAACTACTATTATGATAGATCACAAAAAAGAAAATATTAATAAACAAACAGATATTTTAAACGCAAACATACTGTCACCTATTAACGGACCAATTCCTTTAAAGGACATTGCAACTATTTCAGAAAAACAACTTCAAACAGAAATTTTCCATAAAGACGGAAAAGAAACAATTCAAATTACTGCTGAAGCCTCAAGTGAAGATTTAAGTAAAGTAAGCGCAGAAGTAAACAATGCGATAACCAACTTAGATTTACCTAGTGGAGCAAAAGTAAATATCGCCGGCGCCACTGAATCTATGCAAGAGAACTTCACAGATTTATTCAAAATCATGGGGATTGCAATTGGGATTGTATATTTAATTATGGTTATCACCTTTGGGCAAGCGCGTGCTCCTTTTGCAATTTTATTCTCCTTACCATTAGCTGCTGTCGGTGGTATTTTAGGATTAATCATTTCAAGAACACCTGTCGATATAAATTCTTTAATTGGCGCATTAATGTTAATTGGGATTGTCGTCACAAATGCAATTGTATTAATAGAAAGAGTGCAACAAAATCGAGAAAATGGCATGGAAACAAGGGACGCCTTACTAGAAGCTGGGTCCACGAGACTTCGTCCAATTATTATGACAGCTGTAACAACAATCGTTGCTATGCTCCCTCTCCTATTCGGTCAATCTCAAGCAGGGAGTATGGTATCAAAAAGTTTGGCAGTTGTTGTAATCGGCGGTTTGGCAGTCTCAACTGTTCTTACATTAGTAGTCGTTCCTGTTATGTACGAATTACTGGATAAAATCGGTAGAAAAAGACGTTCACGCAGAAAAATCAGTACATCTACAGAAACACCTGATATTTAAAGTAAAAAGGCGTTATCTTCACGAATGAAGATAACGCCTTTTCTTTACCTACCCATATAATCCATCCTTCTTTTGCGCATATCGCTCTATAGGTTGACCAAAGTCTACAATAAGATATTCGTTATTTGAAGGTCTTTTACTCCCCCCCTTTATATCCATTTCTTCTATATTAAAATACAAAAAGAACCCCCTACTTATAAATAGAGAGTTCTTCTTTATAACTTATGCCGCTTTTACCTTCTTCGTCGTTTTACTTTTTCTTTTCGTTCCTGTAAAACGCTTATGCAATAAAGATGCTATCAAGCGTGAAATAACATTGAATAGTAATACCATAATAATTAATACAGCTGCAGATTTTGTCGCAATCAACTTCGCATCCGGGATAATCCCTTCAGAATTCAACTTCCAAATATGAACCGCTAACGTTTCAGCTGGTCTAAATGGATTTAAAGGATGCGCAGGACTTGAGAAGTCCGCTGCTGAATTTAAAATTGGAGATGTTAAACCCGCTGTGTAAATTAATGCCGCTGCTTCACCAAATATACGGCCAGCCGCTAAAATAACACCTGTAATAATTTGCGGTAATGACGACGGGATAATAATACGCGCGATCGTTTGCCACTTTGTCGCACCTAATCCAAGACTCGCCTCTTTTACATTATGAGGAACTTCTGAAATCGCATTTTCACACACACGCGTTAAACCTGGTAAGTTTAAAATAGTTAAAGCTAAAGCACCACCCATTACCGTGTATCCCCAGCCTGTCATTGTAACGAACACTAACAAACCGAATAAACCAACAACAATAGAAGGTAAAGACGCCATTGTTTCAATACATAAACGAACAAAACTTAAAAATCGACCTTGTTTTGCATACTCCGCTAAATATATTCCAGCACCTAATCCAAGAGGAATAGATATAATAAGCGTTATAACAAGCATATAGAAGGAATTGAATAACTGCGGACCAATCCCACCACCAGCTCTTGTATTGCTTGGTTCTCCAAACAAGAAATTAGGATCCCAAAATCCCCATCCCTTTTGTAAAATTTCAAACACTAAGAACACTAGCAAAGCTACAACTAAAGCCGCAACCGCATAAAAGATACCTGTCCAAACTTTATTTACCGTTCTTGCATTCATTATTATCGCTCACCTCTTTGACCAATCGCTCGAATTACTAAAATAAACAGGAATGAAATAACAAGCAAAATCATCGCTAATGTCCATAGCGCATTGTTCCAAGCTGTTCCGTTCAATGTATTCGTCATATCCATTGTCAGAATACCCGTTAACGTTGCTGTTGGACTATATATTCCTTCTGGTAATTTAATCGTGTTCCCGATTACCATTTGAACCGCTAACGCTTCACCAAAAGCACGCGCTAACCCTAAAACTATACCTGTTAAAATCCCCTGTTTTGCAGCAGGAACAATCACTCGACTAATCGCTTGCCATTTCGTTGATCCTAGACCATAAGAAGCTTCTAAATAATCAAATGGAACAGAGCGTATTGCATCAGAAGCGATACTAGCAATAGTAGGTAATATCATAATACTTAGGACAATAATACCCGCAATTAAACTAAAGCCCACTCCTCCAAACGAATCACGTAATAGTGGCACTAAAATCGTAACCCCTAATAATCCGTATACAACTGAAGGAATACCAACTAATAGTTCTAAAACAGGCTTCAATACTTTATTTCCGAACTTCGGCGAAATTAAATTCATGAATATAGCAAGAGCTATAGCAATTGGCGCACTAATAATAACTGCACCTATCGAAACCAATGTTGAACCTATAATAAAAATTACAGCTCCGAAGGTTCCTTCGTCAGCGTTCGGATTCCATTTTGTCGATGTTAATACCTCAGTAAATGAGATACCACTTTGCGTAAAAGATTGAATTCCTTTACCACAAATAAACGCAATAATAGCTAATGTAACTAAAACAATAAAAATACCACAAAACGTAACGAGTGATCTTCCTATATATTCACTCTTTACGTAATTTATTTGTTTTTTCCCCTTCATCACAGGACAGACCCCACTTCATAAATTGAAATGAACAGGACTGACCTTGCAGCCAGCCCCATAAATTTTATTACTTATTTAATTTAGACATCGGAATGTAACCCATATCTTCTACTTGCTTTTCGAAATCTTTACCTTTTACATAGTCAATGTAAGCTTTTGTTGCTTCTTTTGCCTCACCTTTTGTTACCATGTACTCGTAAGACCAGAATGGATATTTACCAGCAGCGATGTTCTCAACTTTTGGTTCAGATCCATCAATTTTAACCGTTTGTAGCGCACCTTTTTTCTCACCAACCATGTAAGACATTGCTAAGTAACTCACTGAACCTGGAGTAGAGTTAATCGCTTGCTCTACAGCACCATTAGAATCTTGTGTCGTACCAGTTCCATCATTAATTTTCGCGTCTTTCATCACTGTCTTTTCAAAAGTAGCACGTGTACCAGATGAAGCTGGACGGTTAATTACGTTGATTTTTTCGTCTTTCCCGCCAACCTCTTTCCAATTCGTTACTTTTCCAGTGAAGATATCTTGTACTTGTTGTACTGTTAAGTTATCAACTTTTACATCTTTATTTACGACAAGCGCGAATGCGATACCCGCAACTTTGTTATCTACTAATTCTTTTGCTTTATCAGCATCTTTTATTTTATCTCCAGATGGAACATCCGAATTACCAATTTGTACTGCACCAGATGCTACTTGGTTAATCCCTGTTCCACTACCGCCACCTTGAACTTGAATAGAAACTTTTGAATTTTTCTCCATGAATTTCTTTCCAGCTTCCTCTGCAAGAGGTTGAAGCGCTGTAGAACCTGCAGCTGCAATCGTACCTGACAATTCTTGTTTTGCATTATCGCTTCCTTTAGCATTATCTTTACTAGCTGTATCTTCTGCTTTCCCACATCCAACTAATGCTCCTGCTACCACTAAAGCTGCTAAAGAAAATTTAATACCCTTTTTCATAACCATGTCTTGTACCCCCATTTGGATTATCACTTTTCACATTCGTCTACTTTTTTCGAACACAAATTCATTGTAGGACAACAATATTATGTGAGTGTTAAGCAATTTTTAATTTTAAGTAAATGGCGATAATAATCCTAAAAAGCTAGGAATTCCAACATTTGTAGTTAAAGAACCCAACAAAATCCACACTAAACGAGCTGTAATGTAAATTTATTCTTAATAATGTAAACTCAATGTAAATGTTTTTCTTTCTTTTCACCTTTTAGTTAAAAATATATTTACAAATCCACTATATTTTTAACTTTTACAATCTCATTTTATTTACATTAAACAGAATTTCAGTATTTTTTTTTAGTACAACTAAATAAATTGGAACAATTCTAAAAATAATTGAATATTTTTAAAGTACTAATTGACAGCATCATTCAATGTAGTCTACTATATTAGTAGCAAAAAGTTTACCTAAGGAAACTTTTTAAACTTAAACTAACAATATAGAGATGAGGTAACTTTTATGGTATCGGCTAATACAAGACCACTTTCTGCATTTAAAACAGGAGAGTTTGTACAAATTGAGAAGATACAATTAGAAGGAACTATGAAACGACGTTTATTAGATCTAGGGTTTATCCCTGGGGCAACGATTAAAGTATTACAGCGCAGTCCACTTGGAGATCCGGTCGCTTATCAAGTAAGCAATACAACTATTGCACTGCGGAAAGAAGAAAGCTCCCTTATTTTCGGGGTATTAATAGGAGATGATTTCAGATGAGCAACCACCGTATTGCTTTAGCTGGCAACCCGAATACCGGGAAAAGTACATTATTTAATACTTTAACAGGCTTAAAACAACATACTGGAAACTGGACGGGAAAAACTGTTTTAAAGGCCGAAGGGGAATATGAACATAACGGAAATAAATATACATTAATAGATTTACCTGGAACTTACTCACTATATTCAAACTCTGCGGATGAAGAAGTGGCGAGAGATTATATTATCTTTGAAAAGCCAGAAGTCACTGTAGTTGTTATAGACGCAACTGCTATGGAGAGAAATTTAAATTTAGCACTCCAAGTGATGGAAATGACGAGCAACGTAGTTATTTGTATTAACTTAATTGATGAAGCTGAGAAAAAAGGCATCGTTATTGATGAAAAGAAATTAGCAACATCACTCGGTGTACCGGTAGTAAAGATTTCAGCTCGAAACCGAATTGGTATCGGGCATTTACTAAATGTCATCGCTAAAGTAGCAAATAAAAAAATAATTCCAGCACCAATTAAAATTACTTACAGCGAAAAAATCGAAAATATGATTCAGGAATTAGAACCACAAATTTATAAAGTGTTCGGTGATGCGTATCCAGCACGCTGGATTGCGTTACGTATATTAGATGGGGATAAAAATTTCTTAACTACACTTCAAAAACACCATAATGAACCACTTGTAAGGGAGGTCGTAATAAATGGAATCTCACTCAGCCAGTAAAGCTCTTCCATTGGACTATATTATTCAACATGCACAAACACTATCAAAAGAAGATATACGAGATGATATTGTCGGAGATATTTACCGAACATCTGCAAGCATATGTAAAGAATCTGTTCAATATACAAATACTGATAAATTGTATCGTTCCGAAAAACTAGATAAAATTTTCACATCTCCCATCTGGGGATTTCCAATTATGCTCGGTATTTTATCTATCATTTTTTATCTTACAATTGCAGGCGCTAACGTACCATCTGATATGATTGCTGAGTTCTTTGGATGGGTAGAAGGATATTTAACATCTTGGTTCCAAGCAATGCATTCACCTGAATGGTTACATGGTATTTTAATACTTGGTTTATTCCGTGGTATCGGTGCTGTTATTAGCGTTATGTTACCACCTATGGCAATCTTTTTCCCTATGTTCGCACTATTAGAAAACTACGGATACTTACCACGTGTTGCGTTTAATATGGATCGTTTATTTAAGCGATCTGGTGCTCATGGTAAACAATCTTTAACAATGGCAATGGGATTCGGTTGTAATGCAGCTGCTATTATGTCAACGCGTATTATCGAATCGCCACGTGAACGTATGCTTGCTATCTTAACAAACAACTTCGTTCCATGTAACGGTCGCTGGCCTACGTTAATTTTAATGGCTTCACTATTTATGGCTGCTGGTTATACAGGTAGTATGCAAACATTTGTTACCGCTGGCGTTGTAGTTGGAATGGTTGTAATTGGTGTTATTATGACGTTAACCGTTTCTTGGGTACTATCGAAAACAGCTTTAAAAGGTGTTCCAACTCACTACACACTTGAGTTACCACCGTACCGTAAGCCAAAAATTTGGAATACAATTGTACGTGCAACACTCGATAAATCCATCTATGTTTTAAAACGAGCTATAGTTGTAGCTGCTCCTGCCGCTGCATTAACTTGGTTACTCGCTAATATTTTCATCGGTGACACAAGCCTGCTTATGTATTTTGTAAACTTCCTAGATCCATTCGCTAAAATGTTAGGACTTGACGGCTTTATTCTAGCTGCATTCATTCTTGGACTACCAGCTAACGAAATTGTTATTCCGATTTTATTAATGTCTTACTTATCAACTGGATCTTTAACTGAAATAGATGATTTTAATCAGATTAAAAATCTATTCTTAGAAAACGGTTGGACTTGGTTAACAGCGTTAAACACAATGTTGTTCTCCCTTCTTCATTTCCCGTGCGGAACAACACTAGTTAACATATATAAAGAAACAAAAAGTGCAAAATGGACATTCTTATCATTTGCAATCCCTACCGTTATCGCCATTGTTGTTACATTCCTCTCTACACAATTGGTACATTGGTTAGGGCTAGTATAAAGTGAAATTTTACTCAGTAGGGGCTTGTATTAGCCCTCACTAATCGGGCGTGTACGGGCAGTTGACTTCCTATCTAATACCTTGCTTCCACCGATTTTTTTAGGTAAGAGTCTTACTGCCCATTAACGCGGGAGAAAAACAAAGCATACATAGAAGGTATCCCCCTTCACATATGCTTTGCGCGAAAGAAACCTGAAAATCATTCAGGTTTCTTTTTTTCTTTCCACGGTTGCGCTCCATACGTTGTGAGTTTTTTATGGATGAAGTATATGGTTCCCGGAAGAACCGCCATTAATATCGTGCAACTAATTCCTAATCCAGTAAACAACTTTCATCACCTTATTTCACTCTCTTCGGTAAAGCTGAACCTGAATGCTCAATTATCGGATGAACATGAACAGTAATTTCAGCATCACTAAAATAATTCTGACCTTGATCCCAATTCTTACTTATTTTTTTCCACTCTTTATAATTATGTCTCTTATACACTTCTCCTAATTCTAATACATCTACCTTATATTTTTTTTGAACAAGCTTAATCGATTTTTGGATGCGTTTCTCCATTTCCTCCGAAATATCCTTCTCTAAACGCTTTTCATTCAAAACCTTTTTATGATCACTAAAGTGCAACTCCGCCAATGTGCCTTCCAGCGATATGTGAATATCAAACTTTGGTTTTGTAGCATTCATTGTGGATACTTTAATTTTCCGACGCAGCTTATGAATTTCATATGTAATAAGTTGGTCCTTTTTACGAATGGTAAAAAAACCTCCAATTTTTTTACCTATTATATAATTCATTCCTAATGTTTCTTCCCCACCCAAAATACCTACACACTTATTATCCTTCCCGCGAAACAACGCTGCCCCGTTCATTTGTACCCCTTGTTTTGTTAGTTCGAGAATAGGTAATACAAAACTCCGATTGGAAATCATCTTTTCCTGTACTTCACCAATTCTTGCAGCCTCAATCATTTGGGCATTTTTCGGAGGGTGTTCAGCTAACATATCGATATACTGCGCTGGCAAATTTTCAGGCTTGGCACTCTGCTTTAAAATAGCTTCTGCATTTTTCTTAGAAACGAACAAACGAATATTCCTTCTCATTTCATGATCGCGAATATATACATCTAACGTATTTTGCAAAACATATGGATTCGCTAGTAAATCTTTAGAAAAAATAATCACTTGTATATGCGGAAAGAATAATGAACGACTAATTTTTTTGGCGATAATTCGGATTTGCTCAAAGACACTATCTGCTTTCGCACTAACATTAATATAATTTTCTCCATCTCCATCACCTTGTCCACCTTGTTGCGACAATTTACTGGGCAGTACCATCTGATACGTCCCTTTCATAATTGGATTTGCTTTCTTTGCCTTTACAATATCGTAAGCTGCACCTACTACAAATCCTCTTTCTTCTATTTCTTCTAACTCAGAGCACCCACTTATAGATCCAGCTAAAACCATAACCATTATTATTTTAAGAAGGTGTTTCATTTTTACCATTCCTTCTTTTTATTTTATATACAATAAAAACTAACAAAGGCGCTAACACGACAAACCCCATATCTATCCAAGCTAAATAAGTCCCATAACTTGACAATTCCTTCAAATTACTAGGTATCATATTCACCATAAAAATAATCGGGGCACTTACAAAAATGAAAATATGTTTCTTCACTTTCGGAAACATAGCACAAAATAATAAAGATGCGACGTCATAATACATTGCTGTCGTGTTATAAATAGTAATAATCCAAGTAGTAAAAAAAATTGCATCAAATCTTTCTAAAAACCCTCCACCAATTTCAATTTCTTTTCCTAGTTCAATTGTTGGATATGTCAATCCACGTGTTGTCATATATGTAAAAACACTAATACAAGTTACATAAATTAAAATGTATGACAATACGTTCACCATCACCGCTTTTGCAACTGCCATTGGCGCTTTTTTCGCTGCCTTATCGTTCAACAACACAGCATAAAACAGAGCTACCTCAAATCCGATGAATGTAAAAATAGAATTTTTAACTCCTACAGCATATTGACTGACATTCGTTTGAAAAGCCGGTAGTAAATTATCTATTTCCATTAAGTTCACATTCAATAAAGAAAGAAGCACTATCGCAATTAAAACAATTGGCAAGAATAGAACATTTAACCTTAATAAAGCCGCTCTCGATCCAGCTACTCCATAAATAACAACTAATAAGAAGAAGAAAGACAATAGCTGTATTGGTGTATCACTAAATAAATATGTTTGTGAAATAACCGCAATCATTCGCGATTCATATGCTGTCAAAGCTGCAAATGTTAATACTAAGATGCTACTAATTGTGTATGCAACAGGTTTCGTCAAATGCGCACTCGTATATTGAACAAAGTTTTGTTTTGGGAATAAAATAGCTACCCTCGTTACAAACCAACCTAAAACCGCACATATCAATCCACCCAAAAGTAAAATAATCCAACCGTCCGAAAATAAAGTTTGATCAGCAATATCTCTCGGCATAGACAATGCCCCTATACCAATAATGGTTGACGATACCGCAAACCCAATTTCCCGAGATCCAATCTCTTCATCGCCATACTCAAATGGTTTCAATTATTTTCGCTCCTTTGGACGTATTGTAGAATCTTTTGTTTGTAAATATTCCGGTCTCTCTTTCAACATCGATTTTGGCATACGAATAAGTTCTTCTTTCCAATCTTTATAAAATGCAGGAGCAATAGGCGTTGTATAAGGAATACCAACACTCTTTAAATTCGTAATATGAATCGCAAGTGAAATAAGAGCTAAAATGATTCCGTACAATCCAAAAGCAGTTGCTGCTAATACAAAAACAAAAAGTAAAATGCGAAACGTAATTGTAATGCTATATACAGGCAGTGAAAATGTAGCAATTGCAGTAACTGCAATAATAATAACTAAGAACGGGTTTACAATTCCTGCATTCACCGCCGCTTCCCCAATTACAAGACCGCCTACAATCCCAATTGTTTGTCCCATCGGTTTTGGCAATCTAATTCCCGCTTCTCGTATTAACTCCATCGTTAATGCCATCATTAATGTTTCAATATATGCCGGAAATGGTACCCCTTCTCTGGCTCCCGCAATAGAATAAGCTAGTTTAGATGGGATAAGCCCTTGATGATATGATACAAGTGCTACATACATAGCTGGTAGCAAAACTGCCATTATACCAGAAACCATCCGTAAAACTCTCAATAACGTTCCAATCACCCAGCGCTCATAATGATCTTCGACAGATTGAAAAATATCAACAAATACAAGTGGAGCTATAAGAGCAAACGGTGATCCGTCCACCAAAATAGCTGCCTTTCCTTTCGCTAATGAAGCCACAATATTATCAGGTCTTTCCGTATTTAAAAACTGCGGAAAGGGTGACAAATTATTATCTTGAATTAATTGCTCAATCGTTCCCGTCTCAAAAATGACATCTGTCACTATGGATTGAAGACGCCGATCTAGTTCTTTTACAATATACGGATTAATAATATCTTCTATATATACTAAGGTTACTTCTTTCTGCGATCGTTTCCCCATAATATAAGATTGAAACCGTAACTTCGGATCACGTAAACCACGGCGAATTAACATTTTATTTACATTAATATCTTCATTTAACCCAACTCTTGGTCCACGTATTAAATCTTCTGTCACTGGAGGCTCCAGACTTCTTTTCTCCCAAGCTCTACTGTTAACAACAATAGCCGTTTGAATATTATCAATTAATATAACTGTATCTCCCGCTAAAATCGCATTTATAATATCCGGAAATGTTGTTTTCATACCGACTTCTGCGATAGAAATAAAGCGATCCAATAACGTTTGAACAATAGATGCTTCTTTTTTTATTTCTTCATATTGAAGCGTACGAACTACATATTTATAAACATTATCCTTATCTGTTAACCCACATAAAAAAATAACAGCGCAGCGCGTTAAACTACCAGCAAGAGCAACTTCTCTAATTGTTAAATCATTAGGTGAACCTAACTCATCTCTAATTTCCTCCATAACTTCAAACAAGTTACCTTCTAACTCTAACAATTCCCCCACCTAACTTCCTTTTCAACAAGTTTTTAGTTAGATTCCGCTAATAGAAGAAAATATATACAAAAAAGAGCTATCTCTTTTCAAAGATAGCTCTCGTGCACAGGTTATTTTTCTACTATTATATTGTCTGTTTTTATAGATACTCTTTTCGTAATCCCACTCACTACAAACATCACAATCATATTCATTAATAATGCGATTATACCTACGTTTAAATCTTTTATATACTGCGGGAAACTCGGAAACATCGTAGCTATAGTGGAACCAGACAAGGTAATATATGCAACAACTAACAGACCAATCGCCATTCCTGCAATCGCCCCTTGCTTCGTAATAATTTGACGTGGAAACAAACTACATACAAGTGCAGGGAAAAGTTGCGTTACAATACTGTATCCCATTAAAAGGAGAGCTCCTATTGTTTCTCCTCCTTTAAATGTAAATAAAACTGCTATAAACGTTACTACAGGCACAAATAATTTTGCTACTTTAGCCACTTGTCTATCTGAAGCAGATGGGATCATCGTTCGGTAAATATTTTTCGCTAACAATGTAGACGCGGCCATAACAAGCATGGATGCTGGAACTAATGCCGTTAATACCCCAGCACTACCAATAATTCCAATAAACCAAGGATCAAAAGTTTGTAAAGCAAGACGGAATAATGAAAGATCTACATCTGCTCCCTTTAATCCAGGAACTTGCAGGATAGCAGCAAACCCTGCAAAAAATACGAAAAGTAAAACTAAAGAGTACAATGGCATAATTGCCGCATTTTTACGAAATACTTTTTCATTTTTAGCAGAGAAAGCAGAAGCAAATGTATGAGGCCACATATAAAAACCTAGGGCCGTTAATATAATAGTAGAAACAAACCAAGAAATACTCATCCCTTCTTCAGGTAAAGATAAAAATCCTGGTTTCGCAGCTTCTACAGCTTCGAACATCGGCTGAAACCCTCCGTAATAATGATACGGTAAATATATACCTAAAAACATAACAATAAACAGGATCATAATGTCCTTCAAAGCGGCTGTCCAAGCTGATCCATGTATACCTGAAACCATTACATATATAGTTATAACAATAGCACCAATCCATACTGCAACAACGGGTGATACCCTTCCATAAGAAGCTTCTGAAACGATAATCCCCAATCCCTTCAACTGTAAAACAAGATATGGGATGATGGAAACAACACCAACAATTGAAACAATTAATCCAAGCGCTTTACTTCTATATTTCTTCGCAAAAAAATCTGGCTGTGAAACAAGGTTATGTTCTTTCGCATATTTCCAAATTGGCGGTAATAAGAAATACGATAAAATATAAGCTAGTGCGCCATAACCTAAAATATAAAAAGTAGGCGCTCCTTTACTATACGCCCATCCACTTCCTCCTAAAAATGTGAATGTCGTATAAATTTCGCCTGCCATAAGAAGAAATACGAAAATCGTTCCAAATCCTCTTCCTCCAACTGACCATTGCTCTAAATTCATATCTTTTCCACGCTGCGCCCGAATACCTAAAAATAGCGCTAGAAATAAGAATAAAATAATGATAAATAATGCTGTCATTCCATATCCCCCTTATTAGCAGGATCGAATACGTACACAATCCCCATACAAAGAGAGGTAATAAGCACCGATAATAATACCCAAAATAATAAAAATGGCATCCCTAGTACGTAAGGAGTGACCGAATTTGCAAATACTGGTCCAACTACTAAACAAAGAACGGGAATAAGTGCTAGCACGTGTATTTTCTTCATCTCATTCTCCTTTATTTATGAAATTCATAATGGATGATACAAACACTTCCACGCCAATCGGCAGTGCATCTTCGTCAATCGTAAAACGAGGATGGTGATGAGGATATATAATTCCCTTCTCTTTATTTCCTGCTCCGATAAAAAAGAACGTCCCTGGTGCCTTTTGTAAAAATGCTGAAAAATCTTCTCCAGCCATCGTTGGTTGTAAACGAACAACCCTGTCTCGTCCATAAAGTTGCAATGCCGTGCGTTCAATAAGCTCTGTAACTTCATAATTATTTACAACTGGTCGGTATCCATATTCATAAGAAAATGTATATTTCGCTCCGTAAGATTCTGTAATATACTTTACAATCCGTTCAATCTTCCCCTCTGTTTCTTCTCTCAACTCATGTCTTAAACTCCGCACTGTTCCTTCAATTTCCGCTTGTTCTGGAATCACATTATGGGTTGTTCCGGCATGAAATTGCGTAACAGATACTACGAGAGAATCTAACGGATTCGTGAGGCGAGATACAATTTGCTGAAGTTGTGAAACAACTTGTGTACCGATTGCAATACTATCAATAGTTTCATGAGGGATTCCAGCATGCCCACCCTTGCCCTCAATCGTAATTTTAAAAACATCCGGCGCAGCCATTGCCGCACCATAAATTACACCTATTTTACCAACCTCTAACGACGCCCACAGGTGAGCACCAATAATATAATCCACACCTTCCATTACCCCTGCTGCAACCATTTCCTCTGCGCCACCAGGAAAATTTTCTTCTGCATGTTGGAATAGAAAACGAATCTCCCCTTTAACCTTCTCTCTTTCCTCTACTAACTTATGTACCACACCAAGTAATATCGCCATATGTCCATCATGACCACATGCATGCATCACACCTTGATATGTCGAAATAAAATCAAAATCATTTTCTTCATGAATAGGAAGAGCATCCATATCAGCCCGGACCGCAATTGTTTTACCGGGCTGTTTACCTACTAACTTTGCCATCACACTATATTGAGTCGGTCGTGACACTTCTAAATATGGGATTTTTTGAAGTATGTCGAACACAAACTGCGATGTTTTCTCTTCTTGAAAAGATAACTCTGGATACTTATGAAAATGCCTTCTCCACTCAACCAACTGATTTTTTGACAAAACAAGTTCCTTTGCAACATCCATTTCTCTTCTCTCCTTCTTCACCAAGTTAAATGTTATTATAACGCGAATTATTAACTTTTAAAAGAATATTCCGAATTTTCCGTGTTATAGACTTAAAAATAAAAAGCCATCTAAAAGATGACTTTTTCCTTATTACAAAATAGTAATTGCTTGTTTTCCCATTTGCTCCCAAGCTTTCTCAAATTCCGCTCGTGGAACAGCCAAACGTGGATTGTTTTTAAGAGGATCATTTACATATACAAAGTTTTGATCATATCCAATTACTACTGCACTATGCTCATAATATGTAATTTTCACTTCACCTGAACTCGTATTCCATGTTTCAAAACTACTTTCAGCTAGTGGCTTAAACGTTGTATTAATAATGACCCATACTGGAGATCCAGAACTAATTACTTTATATATATCTTGCATGTCTCTACCTGTTAAATTAATTACTTTTTCAGGAACATATTTTTCTGCTAAATTAAAGATTGGTTGATTATATACACCATATCCAGGTTCAGCCTTCGTATAAATGTTTCCAACGAATCCCTCATAAGGATTTCCACGCAAACCATTTTGTTCAAATGGAACACGATGGATTTCGCTAGCAAGCTGCAGCTTATCTACTTGTACACCTTTATATTGCAGTAACATAGCCAAACTTGTCACTTCACATCCACGAGGTAATTCTGGTAATTGTTTTATAAATGGAACATCTTCAATCATAGCTGATTCTTTCATTTCAGATAGAAAATCTAAGCGTAGCACTTGCGCCTTTTGTATAATTTTATCTTTCCCTATAAAAAACGCGGCCGCAAGTATAATCCCAAAAACAAAAAGATATTTTAACTTTTTCATTATAAACAAAACTCCATTAATTATTATTTTACAGACACAACTCTTATCATTGTACCCTTCTTCTAACTAGTTTGCTAGAAAGATTCTGTGAATTATTATTCACATTTGTATCGTTATAAAATTCTAATTATTTTTAATAAAAAGAAAAAACAATATACTTTTTCGAAACATTTTGCTAAAATCGAAATTATTAACATAGTGAAGATATCACCTTGTTAATAAACATTCTTAGAGTATTTAGTCATAGTTCGTTTTTTACATACTCCATTCATTTCATAACAAATAAATTGAGTATGTGTCACATCCCCCGCTAATGATTAAACACTCAGAATGAAAACCAGTTAATACATACAAGAAAATAACGGGGTGAGGGGCATATGAATCAACAAGTAGAACAAACAAATTTAAAACGTACAATGAAAAGTAGACACTTATTTATGATCGCACTTGGTGGCGTTATTGGAACTGGACTATTTATGGGATCTGGTCAAATCGTCCATAACGCTGGACCTGGTGGTGCAATTCTTGCATTTTTAGTCGGTGGATTTGTTATGTATTTAACGATGTTATGTCTTGGTGAATTATCCGTTGCTATGCCAGAAGCAGGTTCGTTCCAAAGCTATGCAAGCAAATTTATTTCACCTGGTTTTGGATTTGTTGTCGGTTGGATGTATTGGTTAAATTGGGCTGTTACAGTTGGAGTAGAGTTAACAACTGTAAGTATTTTAATGAAACGATGGTTTCCAGACGTTTCTTCGTGGATTTGGTGCGTTACATTTGCAGCAGCACTTTTTCTTGTGAACGCTCTATCAGCAAAGGCATATGCAGAAACAGAATTTTGGTTCGCAAGTGTAAAAGTTGCAACAATTGTTATTTTTGTCGTACTTGGTGGTGCAGTTATGTTTGGTCTACTAGACTTTAACGGAAAACCCGCTCCAATGCTTTACAATTTCACTGAAAATGGCGGTCTATTTCCAAATGGTGCATTAGCTGTTCTTCTTACAATGATTACAGTAAATTACTCCTTCCAAGGAACAGAATTAATCGGAATTGCTTCAGGAGAAAGTGAAAATCCTGAAAAAACAATTCCAAAAGCAATTAAAAACACAATTTGGCGAACTCTATTCTTCTTCGTCCTAGCAATATCAGTTGTTGTAGGGTTACTCCCATGGCAAGAGGCTAATCTAGTCGAAAGTCCATTTGTACTTGTATTTGATGTAGCTGGTGTTCCATATGCAGCAGACATTATGAACTTTGTTATTATTACAGCCGTATTATCCGTAGCTAATTCTGGTTTATACGCAAACTCTCGTATGCTTTGGGCGATGGCAAAACAAGGAATGGCAAGTCCAGCTTTTACGAAGTTAACTAAAAAAGGGGTACCACTGAATGCACTCATTTTCAGTCTTATTTTTGCAAGCCTTTCTTTATTAACAAGCGTGTTTGCGGCAGATACTGTCTTTCTAGTTTTAACATCTATTGCAGCAATGGCCGCCGTTGTCGTTTGGATGTCAATCGCGGCTTCACAGTTTTTCTTCCGTAGAAATTTCGTAAAAAATGGCGGCGACATAAATGACTTAAAATATCGTACACCACTTTATCCAATAGTTCCAATCGTAGCGTTCTCACTCAACTTTATTACATTTGTTAGTTTAGCTTTCATTCCAGATCAGAGAATTGCTCTTTATTGCGGAATTCCATTTATGATTATTTGCTACATTTTATACCAAGTTAAATATAAAAAAGTTGTCACATTTGAACAGAAAAAAAGTATAACTCAGGAAATAAACTAAATATACAAAATATTCAGCTATCTTTCTTATAATAAGATAGCTTTTTTCTATTTATTGGATATCTTGGTATAACTTTATTTATCTTAAAATTTTCACAATCACGTTTTTCTCTGGAAAATAGTTTACAATATAATCAAGTTACAAATGATATTCACCTTAAAAAGTGTGCATTTGTGTCTATTTTTTAACAATATCTCAAAAACTATTGCCTTCTATAAATTAATAGGTTTATATTGTTTTATTGGCATAGTTTCAATCCAAGGAGAAAGGAGATTTTCAATCGTGCAACTAAAGAAAGCATTTTGGAAGTTGGCTTCGCTTCTTCCGTTATCATTACTTCTGTTCCTCGGTGGCTGTGATAAGAAACTCGCAGTATTAAATCCGCAAGGACCTGTTGCAAAAGCACAGTATGATTTAATTGTTTGGTCATTCTTGCTTATGTCATTAATTATCGCAATTGTATTCATCCTGTTTACAGTCATCTTGATTCGTTATCGTGAAAAACCAGAGAATATGGACTACGAGCCACCTGAACAACACGGTAACACATTATTAGAAATTATTTGGACGCTTGTTCCTGTTATTATCGTTATCGCATTATCGATCCCAACAGTAAAAGCAACTTATGCTTCGGAAGAGGTTCCGGAAGAGTCCAAACATATTAAACCAGTTGAAATTTATGTTACATCTGCAAACTGGAAATGGTTATTCAGTTACCCAGAGGAAAAAATTGAAACCGTTAACTATTTAAACATCCCAGCTGGTGTACCAATTCAATTCAAACTGACTTCTGTCGGCCCAATGAATGCTTTCTGGGTACCAGAACTTGGTGGTATGAAGTACACAATGGATGGCATGATTATGGATCTTTATTTACAAGCTGATAAGCCAGGTTCTTACCTAGGCCGTAGCGCGAACTTCTCTGGTGAAGGATTCACTCACATGGAGTTCGAAGTTGAAGCAAAAACAAAAGAAAAGTATGACAAGTGGGTAAAAGAAGTACAACAAACTGCTCCTAAACTAACAGAAGATAAGTACAACGAAATTGTTAAACCTGGTGTAGTTGGTCGTATGACATTCTCTAGTCATCACTTAAGTTATGTAGATCCAAAATCACTTGAATATTGTGATTACAACTACTACAAAAACAAAAAATAATAGCTATTATTCCAACAGATTGGAGTGAACACAGTGAAGCTTGATGAATTCTTTGTCACAGGTGACCCGATTATTTACGGTGCAGACGCTTCTATCGTTCTTGTGACATTAGCAATCATTTTCGTACTAACAAAGTATAAAAAATGGAAGTGGCTTTGGGATGAATGGTTGACAACTGTTGACCATAAAAAAATCGGAGCCATGTATATTATTTCTGCGGTTATCATGTTATTCCGTGGTGGTATGGATGGTTTAATGATCCGTGCACAATTAACATTCCCAGAAACAACTTATTTAAACGCTGAACACTATAACGGAATCTTTACAACACACGGTACAGTTATGATTCTTTTCATGGCGATGCCATTCGTTATGGGATTAATGAACCTTGTAGTACCATTACAAATTGGTGCTCGTGACGTTGCATATCCGTTCTTAAATGCTTTAAGTTTCTGGTTATTCTTTGTCGGAGCAATGTTATTTAACATCGCTTTCGTAATCGGTGGTTCTCCAGACGCTGGGTGGACTTCTTACTTCCCAATGGCAGGTACAGAGTTTACTTCTGGTGTAGGAAATAACTACTACGCAATTGCATTACAGATTTCAGGTCTCGGTACGCTAATGACCGGTATTAACTTCCTTGTTACTATCTTAAAAATGCGTACACCTGGTATGACTTTAATGAGAATGCCAATGTTTACTTGGTCAATCTTAATTACAACAATTATCATTATTTTCGCTTTCCCAGTATTAACAGTTGCTCTTGCATTAATGACATTTGACCGTCTATTCGATGCTCACTTCTTTACGATGGCGAGCGGCGGTATGCCGATGTTATGGGCCAACCTGTTCTGGGTATGGGGTCACCCTGAAGTATATATCGTTATTTTACCGGCATTCGGTATTTTCTCTGAAATCATTAGTACATTCTCACGTAAACGTCTATTCGGTTACAGTGCGATGGTATACTCAATGGTTGCAATTTCTTTACTAAGTTTCGTCGTATGGCTTCACCACTTCTTCACGATGGGTGCAGGTCCAGCGGTTAACTCATTCTTCTCGATTTCGACAATGGCGATTTCGATTCCAACCGGGGTTAAGATCTTTAACTGGTTGTTTACACTGTATAAAGGACGTATTCGTTTTACAGTTCCAATGCTTTGGTCATTGGCATTTATTCCAAACTTCGTAGTCGGTGGGGTTACAGGGGTTATGCTTGGAATGGCGGCAGCTGATTATCAATACCATAACAGCTACTTCCTAATTGCTCACTTCCACTACGTATTAATTGCAGGTACAGTATTCGCTATGCTTGCTGGATTCACATTCTGGTATCCAAAAATGACTGGTCATATGTTAAATGAACGCCTAGGTAAATGGACATTCTGGATCTTTATGAGCGGATTCAACATCTGTTTCTTCCCAATGTACTTCTTAGGTTTAGACGGTATGACTCGTCGTATGTACACTTACTCTGAAAGTCTTGGATGGGGATGGCTAAACCAAATCGCATCTGTTGGTGCGGTAATGATGGGTATCGGCTTCCTACTTCTTTGCTACAACGTAATTTGGAGTGCACGTCACGGTGAACGTGACACAACTGGAGATCCATGGGATGGTCGTACACTTGAATGGGCAACTCAATCTCCTGTACAACATTACAACTTCGCGAAGCTTCCTGAAATTAAAGAAGCTGATGCTTTCTGGTACATGAAAAAACGCGGAGAAACAGTTACACCAGCAGCAGAAGATTTAAAACCAATTCACATGCCAAGTAACTCTGGTGTGCCTATTATTGCGTCTTTATTCTTCGGTCTTGCAGGTTTCGCATTAGTATTTAGCTGGTTCTGGCTTGCAGCAATCGGCGGCGTTGGTATTTTAGCTTGCTTAATCTATCGTTCATTCGATTACGACGATGGTTACTACGTAAGTGTTGATGAAATTAAAGAAACAGAACATATAGCATGAGAGGTGAAATGACATGGCGGCTTTAGATAAAAGCTTACCTTTGGAATATCAATCCGAACAAAGCAGATTGAATATCCTAGGATTCTGGATTTTTCTTGGGGCTGAAATTATGCTGTTCGCAACACTTTTCGCCTCTTATCTAGTCCTTGCTGGTCGTACGGCAGATGGCCCAACTCCAGCACAACTGTTTGAACTTAAAACGCTTTTAATTCAAACATTACTACTTTTAACAAGTAGTTTCACATGTGGTATCGTAATTCACGAAATGCGTAAGCACAACCAAAAAGCAATGCTTGGATGGTTCATCCTTACATTACTTTTAGGTGCAGGCTTCCTATTCTTCGAGATTGAAGAATTCATTTTATACGTTGGTGAAGGCGCAACAATTCAAACAAGTGCTTTCCTATCTGCATTCTTCGTTCTTCTTGGAACGCATGGTGCCCACGTAACAGGCGGTATCATTTGGGCAATTTGTGTTATTATCCAAATTTTAAAACGAGGTTTAACACCAGTTACAGCTCGTAAAGTATTCATTATCAGCTTATACTGGCATTTCCTTGATCTTGTTTGGGTCTTTATTTACACACTAGTTTACTTGAACGGGATGGTGGCGTAAATGGGTCAAAATAACAACCAAGCAAACGGGCATGCGCATAGCGGATTCCCTTGGTCACACGTTTTCGGATTTATTTTATCGCTTGCACTAACGTTTCTAGCGTTATACGTGGCACTTTACACAACATTACCACTTTCAACAGTCTTAACAACTATTATCATAATGGCTGTTGCGCAAGCTTTATTACAATTAATTATGTTCATGCATTTAAAAGAAGGAGAAGGAAGAGTTCAAATTCTTACAATGATATACAGTTTCTTCGTTGCAACTGCAACAGTTGGTTTAACTGTATGGATCTTCTTCTCAATGTAATGTACATGAAAAAGACTGCTGAGATTCCTCAGCAGTCTTTTTTTATTCCCCTCCTCTATTACATCCACATTACAGCATTAACAGCAGAATCATGAAAAATATACTTATTATGACAAATGTTAAGAAAACTCTTTCTTTATGAAATCGAATCCATATGCGTTGATTTTCTACCTATTATATGGCTAAATAGGTACTATATTTATTTGAAGGGAGAGAACGCAATGGAACATCATACTTCTGTTCTATCACTTATGGTTGTAGTTGCAATCGCGTTTTTCGTTCCCCTTTTGTTACAACGCTTTAAATTAAAAGCACTTCCTGTCGTTGTTGCAGAGATCATCGCGGGAATCTTTGTAGGTAAAAGTGGGTTTAATATTATTGAGCCAGATATGTGGCTCCAAGTTTTATCAACACTAGGATTTATCTTCCTCATGTTTTTAAGCGGGTTAGAAATTGACTTTTCTATTTTTAAACAAAAAGGGAAAAAAAGTACGAAAAACGAACCGAACACATTCCAAGCAGCAAGCATTATTTTCTTGTTTATTTTCATCTTATCTTATGCCCTATCATTACTATTCGTATGGCTAGGATTTGTAGATAATGCAATGTTCATGACTTTAATTATTTCAACTATTTCTTTAGGTGTTGTCGTACCAACATTAAAAGAGAATAACTTAGGAAAAACCGCAATCGGACAAATCATTTTATTAGTCGCTGTTATTGCAGACTTAGTTACAATGATTTTACTCGCTGTATTTGTCGGATTAAATTCTGAAAGCGGCCAAAGCATGTGGCTCCTACTCCTTCTATTCGGAGCAGGTATTATCATTTACTTTATTGCAAAACGCTTCAAAAACATCCCATACTTAGATAGCTTAAAAGCTGGTAGTGTACAAATTGATACTCGAGCTGTTTTTGCACTTATCTTAATTTTAGTAGGGTTATCTGAATCTGTTGGTGCAGAAAATATTTTAGGTGCCTTCTTAGCAGGTGTACTCGTATCGTTATTATCACCAAATGAAGATATGGTTGAAAAACTTGATTCCATCGGATACGGTTTCTTTATTCCTATTTTCTTCGTAATGGTTGGTGTAAATCTAGAAGTCTGGTCTATTTTTAAAGAACCTTCTAGTATGCTAATGATCCCAATTTTAATTGTAGGACTCTTTATTTCAAAACTTTTACCATCACTCGTCCTACGTAAATGGTATCCGCGTAATATCGTACTCGGAAGTGCCATCTTATTAACATCAACACTTTCCTTAGTTATTGCGGCGGCACAAATTGGTGAAAAACTAGGAATCATCAGCCCAAGTTTATCCGCTTCTCTTATTTTAAGTGCAGTTATTACTTGCATTTTTGCACCTATATTATTTAAAAAGATGTTCCCAAAAGTGGAAACACCAAAACCGAAAGTATCTATTATTGGCGCGAGCAGAATTACTCTTCCATTATCACTTGATTTAAAACGAGAAGACTATGATGTAACGCTATATATGATGCGCCAAAATAAAATAAATGATGAGGAAGCGAAATCACATGACTTCCCTATCGTGAAATTAGATGATATTACAATTGAATCATTAACTGAACGAACAGCATTTGATGCAGATCGCGTTGTCGTTGCAACAAGCGATGATGAACAAAACTTATTATTAGCAGAACATGCGAAAGAACTAGGTGTTGAACATGTCATTGCAAGTGTAGAAGATCCACTTCTACAAGAAAAAGCAACACAAGAACATATCGCTGTATTCTCGACTATTAACTCTACACGTATTTTATTACGTGCTCTTATCGATAAACCGAGTCTCGTTCGTTTAATTACAACAGCGAACGAAACAGTACGTGAAGTTGAACTACGTAGCAATAAATATAACGGCATCGAGCTTCGCCGCCTTCCATTTTTAGGTGATGTACTTGTCATCCAAATTTACCGAGGTAATAAAGCATTAATACCGCATGGTGATACGAGGTTACAACATGGTGACACACTGCTTGTAACAGGTTCAAAAGAACATATTAATACACTAAAAAACATATTAGAATAGAAAATGCCCCTCACATAATTGAGGGGCATTTTTTTCCATTCTATATGGTAAAATGTTACTATCACATATTATGGGGATGGATCACATTATGTCTATTGTAACTTTAGCTCTATTATTATTAGCGGAAGTACTCGTTGCTATTATTCTCATCGGTGTTAGCATTGAAATTTGTAGTTACGGCTGGAAAAAATCAACTGGCGTCAAATATACTTGTCTCTTGCTTTCGCTCCTTCTCGGAACCGCTAGCATACTCGGACTTTTCGCTGCACCTGCCTATTTCTTTATACAACTAACAGAAAAAGGCTTATAAGGAAGGATGTTAATATAATTACCGTGAAATGTATTGATGCATCTGAAACTTGCGTATTACGTCAAAAATTTTTACACCCGAATCAAACAGTAACAGATTGTAAATACTCTTCCGACTACGAAGCAGATACCTTTCACTTAGGTGCTTTTCTAAGCGATGAACCGATTAGTATCGCTTCCTTCTCAAAAAAATATACCTTGACTTACCAACAGGTATTCATTATCGACTACGTGGAATGGCAACATTACCTAACTTTCGAAACAAACACGCTGGAAGCTCTTTAATTCAAAAAGCGTAACAAGTCTTGAAAGAGCGTAAAGCAAATATTTTATGGTGTAATGGCCGAATTACTGTAACTGACTATTACAAGCGCTTAGGCTTCTAGGAAAATGGTGTAATCTTTGAAATTGAACCGATTGGCCTTCATAAAGTATTGTATATAAAAAGATATAAGAAAAGCTTTCCGCAATACGGGAAAGCTTTTCTTATATTTCAATCTTCACTTTTTATTTTTTTCATATATATGTATACAAACAAACTAGGAACTAAAAAGCAAGCAAACATAATAAGTCCTGTCATACTAATTTCCTTTATCGAAATATCTGGTGTTACAATGATACAAATAGCTAAAATCCCAATAATAATACCTACCGGAATGAATAATAGTTTCATAAAATAGCTGCGTGATACTCCGCCCGTATGCTCATACACTTGCACCGAATTTTTTAAGTTTAAAAAGTTAATACCTATTATCCCACACATAAATACCATTAATAAATCCGAAATACTTTCATATCCTGCACCTTGCAAAACATAGCGATAAAAAACAATACCTAGTATGACGATATTTTGTAAGATGAAAACGAGTCTAATATGTTTTAGCCCCTCAGTCATTAAACGTTCATCTTTCACGATTCTCATCCCCTTCCTCCCAAAATAAATCATTTAATGTTTTATCTACCGCATAACAAATTTTCAAACATAAATCTAAAGACGGGTTGTATTTCCCCTTTTCAATTAAACTAATCGTTTGCCTTGTAACGCCTACTTTTTCTGCTAATTTTTGCTGTGTTAAATCTAACTGAACACGCGCGACTTTTATTTTACTTACAGCCATTCATGTTCCTCCTCTACCTTAATTGTAATATATATATTCCGTTAAGTAATTTATATTTTGCGTAATTAATTTAATTTTCACTTTCCCCCACTATTTGCGGGTAATAAACCCCTCACTAATTATAGTTTCACTTTATTATACACAAAAAAGGAGCCTCTCATAAGAAGCCCCTCTTCTATATCTATATTATAAGAATAAATGACATCCAAATAAAATTGTAAATAAGTATAGTAACGGATGTACTTCCATCCCTTTCCCTTTCACAATCTTTAAGACCGGATACACTAAAAATCCGATTGCAATTCCATTCGCAATACTAGACGTTAACGGAATACCTACGAAAATTAAAAATGCTGGTAATGCATCTTCAAACTCATTCCAATTAATATCACGAATACTTTGTGCCATTAAACTACCGACAATAATTAATGAAGGAGCTGTAATAGCAGCTACACTTGATAAAGATGCAATTACAGGACTGAAAAATGCCGTTATAATTGTTAGTCCAACAACTACAATACCTGTTAATCCCGTTTTACCACCCGCAGCAATACCAGCTGACGATTCAATTGTCGCTGCTGTTGGGCTTGTACCAAAGATAGAACCTGTCGTTCCGCCAATCGCATCTGCAATAAACGCTTTACCAAAACGTTTCTCTGTATTATCTGTAATTAAACCTGCTTGTTTAATTAAACCGAGTAATGCACCTGTCGTATCAAATAAAAGTACAAGTAAAAATGAAAATACAACACCATATAATCCATACTGAATTACATCTGAAAAGGCATTGATTGGATTTGAAACGATAATACCCTCTGGTAAATGAGGCATCGCTACAATTTTATCCTCAAACTTCAGTTGCCCCGTAAAGAAGGCGATAATTCCTGTCACAATCATACTAATAAATAATGCACCACTCACACGTAATACCATTAATACCGCAGCTAAAATTAAACCAATTAAAGTTAAAATAACGGCTGGAGAATGAAAATCACCAATCGTAACTAAATTAGATGGATGATCAACGATAATTCCAGATAGACGTAATCCAATAAAAGCAATAAATAGTCCAATTCCACCTGCAATTGCATGCTTTAAACTATCAGGAATTGCGACAATTAACTTTTGCCTAAATGAAGTGAAAGATAATAAAAGAAAAATAATACCTGTTACAAATACTGCCGAAAACGCAATGACATATGTAATCCCCTCGGCCTGTTGAACAACAGAATAAGCAAAATATGCATTCATCCCCATAGCTGGAGCAATAACAATTGGATAGTTAGCTAAAAACGCCATACATAGCGTCCCAATAACTGTCGCAATAATAGTTGCCGTAAAAGCTTGATCAAATGGTACACCTGCATCAGATAATATTTTCGGATTGATGACAAGAATATACGCAAATGTAAAAAAAGTTGTGATGCCAGCTAAAAGCTCTTGCTTCACAGAAGTGTTATATTTTTGTAATTGAAACATGCTTATGTACCCTTCCTACATCTGAATTATTATCACACATTCTTTTCTTACTAGTATGTGAGAAAATATAATACTTAATCTTAACAATCAATAAAAAGAAGAGTCAATATATTCTCTAATAGTGAGAATTTTAAGTTTAAGTCTGACAACTTCAGATGTAGTACAGTTCTTTTCTGGTTATTTTTGTAGCATAACAGATAGAAATGTTTTATAATTTGAAATAGTTAAATATTTAGGTAGCTCATTCTACAAGGGGGATTCTTCTTATGCAGCACACAAACAAATCTGGAACTTTAAATCGAGGTTTAAAAGAACGACATATTACTTTAATGTCACTCGGTTCAGCTATTGGAGTTGGGCTATTTTTAGGATCTGCTTCTGCTATTAAACTAGCTGGTCCTTCCATCTTACTAGGTTATATAATCGCTGGACTCGTTATTTTTTTCATTATGCGAGCGCTCGGAGAAATGGCAATTGAACAACCGGTTGCCGGTTCTTTTAGTAAATACGCTAATGATTATATCGGCCCACTTGCTGGCTATATTACTGGGTGGAACTACTGGTTCTTATGGGTTGTTACTTGTATGGCTGAAATTACGGCGGCTGGAATTTACATGCAGTACTGGTTCCCAGATATCCCGCGCTGGACTTGGGCACTACTCGCTCTATTATTAATGAGCGCTTTCAACTTCTTATCAGTAAAAGTATTTGGAGAACTTGAGTTTTGGTTTGCCCTCATTAAAATTGTCACAATTATCTGTATGATAGTAGTTGGAGCTGGCATTATTTTATTCGGATTCGGAAATGGTGGGATCGCTACTGGTATTTCAAATCTTTGGTCACATGGTGGCTGGTTCCCAAATGGATTTTCCGGATTACTACTTTCCTTACAAATGGTATTATTCGCTTATTTAGGCGTTGAACTAATTGGTGTTACAGCTGGTGAAGCTCAAAATCCGAAGAAAACACTCGCAAAAGCTATCGATAACGTATTTTGGAGAATCCTAATCTTTTACGTCGGGGCATTATTCGTTATGATGGCAATTTATCCATGGAACGAACTTGGTGAGAAAGGAAGTCCATTTGTATTAACATTCCAACAAATCGGCATTGCAAAAGCAGCAGGTATTATTAACTTTGTTGTATTAACAGCTGCACTTTCTTCTTGTAACGGTGGTTTATTTAGTACAGGGCGTATGCTATTTACATTGGCACAACAAAAGAAAGCTCCTGAAAGATTCGGTCGTTTAAATAAAAATGGGATTCCAAGTCAAGGAATTGTAGCAACGGCTATCGTTTTACTTGTTGGTGTTATATTAAACTACCTTGTGCCTGCAAAGGTGTTTACATGGTTAACTAGTATTTCAACTTTCGGGGCAATTTGGACCTGGGGAATTATATTAGTCGCTCAAATTAAATTCCGTAAAGGATTATCAACTGAGAAAAAAGACAAGCTAACGTATAAAATGCCTTTACATCCATTAAGCTCTTACTTCTCACTTGGCTTCCTTGCACTTGTACTCTGTATAATGGCGTATTCAGAAGATACACGAATTGCATTAATCGTTGGCCCAATTTGGCTTATTGGCTTAGCTATCGTGTATTACATGAAAGGGTTTCATAAGATTGATGAAACACCTAATTCAAAGATTAGTTAAACAAGTTATCCCTTCCTTATTAATTGGAAGGGATTTTTATTGTGTACATAAATATTTCTCAACAAAATTCACGGTATTTTTACAATTTTTTAATATTTTTTACGTTTTCTGTCTTTATTTTTTCAGAAAAATAAATTACATTATTAAAGCACATATATTTATTATTAGGGGGATTCTTCTATGAAGAATAAAAAATGGATTACATTTTCTTTAGCAACAGCAATTACACTTAGTATGGGGAGTTCGTTCATACCGTCTACTTATGCCGAAAGCTCTGTAGACCCAGCTCCTGAAATTGCTGCAAAGGTTGTAAATCAAAACAATGGGAAGAAAGTATTATTTGATAATACGCACGGTCAAACTGCAGGGACAGCTGACTGGGTTATTGATGGCGGCTTTTCTGATTTCGGAAACGGCATTGCCCAAAATGGATATCATGTAAAAGAACTTCGTAAATCAACACCTATTACATACGAAGACTTAAAAAATTACAACGTGTTTATCGTTCCAGAGGCAAATATTCCTTACAAAAAATCTGAACAAGATGCAATGTTACAATATGTAAAAAATGGCGGCAGTATCTTCTTCATTGCCGATCATTATAATGCAGATCGTAATAAAAATCGCTGGGACTCTTCTGAAGTATTTAATGGATATAGACGCGGTGCTTGGGAAAATCCCGCAAAAGGAATGTCTAACGAAGAAGCAAACTCACAAGCTATGCAAGGAGTAGAAAGTTCTGATTGGCTATCTAATAATTTTGGTATTCGCTTCCGTTACAATGCACTTGGTGATGTTTCAGCTAAAAACATTGTTTCGCCTGAACAATCATTCGGAATTACACAAGGTGTTTCATCGGTAGCAATGCATGCTGGTTCTACTCTAGCAATTACAAATCCAAAACTAGCAAAAGGACTTGTTTATCTTCCAGAAAACCCATCAAAATGGAATAACGCTGTTGATAGTGGTGTTTATAACGGCGGTGGCGTTGCAGAGGGTCCATATGCTGCAATCGCAAAAGTAGGACTTGGAAAAGCTGCCTTTATCGGTGACTCTTCTCCTGTTGAAGATGCTACGCCAAAATACGTTCGTGAAGATTCTGGTCAAACAAAGAAAACTTACGATGGTTATAAAGAAGAAAACGATGCTGTTTTACTAGAAAATATCGTAAATTGGCTATCGAAACAAGAGACATTTACAAGCTTAGATCAAGTAAACGGTTTACAACTTGATTCACCTACTGCTTTACAAACATTTGAACAACCAAGCTTATCAACAGAGCCACAACCAGAACCTTGGAGTGCACCAAACGCTGGTTACCAATGGTTTAATACAAATACATTTAAACCTGGTTCATACGGATATAACGGCGCCGTAACAGCAAACGATTATGTGATTACACGCCCTAGCATTCTACCAAACAATGAAGTGTTCCAAATAAAGATTCAAGTAAACAACTTATTACCTAATACAACTTATAATAACTATTCTTTAGGTATCTTCACGACTGGCGGAACACAAGTAGCAAAAGTCCAAAATACAAACGGCACTTGGCCATCTACTTTCGGATATAGTAGCGCCTTCTCATTCACAACAAACAGCTTTGGTTCTGCTGAAAAAATTGTGAACGTACAACTTGATTCAAATACAACTGGACAAGCAACACTTCGTCTACGCCAAAATACAACTGCTAAATATAATGAAGCTGTAACGATTAATAAGAAGTAAAAGAAAAGGCAATCCACATGCGGATTGCCTTCTTCTCATTTCTCTTCTTTTGAGAAAAACATTCTGGAAATGACGATACCTATACTACCTACAATTAAGAATAACACTGCCCTGATCATCATTGAAACTTCTGGTAAGTCTAGAAGGAATAACTTTCCTATCGTTACTACTAAAACAACTAAGCCAGCATACAATATTTCATTCATATTTTTATTCCGTCCAAGCCAAACTGCAAATAATGCATATACCATCCATAATAACGATACTGATACGCTTATTATACTTCCATCTGTAGAAAGAACTTCGCCAACTCTAGTAATTGTAATAAATACAATGACCATGAACCAATAGAGAGCTATAGAATAAACATATTTTCCAAAACTCGTTAATACATCTTTCGCTCGTTTCATGCAGTAATAAAATGTACCTATTAAAATAATATGAGCAACAAACCCAGCTGAAACAAAATGATCAAACGGGCTAAAAATCGTCTGTACCATTCCAATCGCATAAATAGTGGCACTTACATACAGTTTAATTTGTTGTTTTGCTTTAATAGAAGTAACCATACCGAGAAAACCTTGTAACAATAATACAATTGCTGCATTCACTAAACTGTACTCGTATAAAATCGCTAAACTAAATGACCCCATTGCAAAACCAAATAAGAGATTTGCAAATATAGACTGTTTATTCTTCCTATATTCAAGTACAAACATAACAGTATGCACGAGTGCACTTATGACCAATCCCCACGTAGTAAAATCAGGTATTTTTGCAATAGATAAAATAAAGAAAACGGCATTTGTACTAAATATCGCTACTCTTGCTTCTTGTATAAACTCTCTCTCTGAAAACATATGCCAAAATAACAGCAAATGAATTACACCATATACAATCGTTAACTGTATTTGCAAATTCTCTACTAATATCGACATAACAGCAAAGAAGACAAACAGGACAATGGCAGCAACAACATAAGAAATCATATATAAGTACTTATAACGATTTTTCAACGCATACCATAATAAACTAAGTGTTAATATCGTCTCATATCCAAAGAAAATATAAGGATTCGGAGTCGTACTATTTAACAAGAACGGAACGAAGAAAGCTCCGACCGCTACGAAGATAGTAAGGTATTCCGATTGATACTTTTTCGCTAAATAAATCCCTAAAATAACCCATACAATATTACAGATAAACGCAATACTTGCTGGAATAAATCCATATAAATAATGTGCCGCAAACGTCGTTAAAACAATACCTGTAATACTTCCTCCAGCTAATACTAACCCTAACGCTTGCCGCTCTCGTTTAATTTGAATATCCCCTATATAATACAAACCGATAGATAAGGCGATACCAAACACAATTCGTATCGCTGGTGTTAATAAACCAGCATCTACCCCTGCTTTAAATAACCAAATAACCCCAAGTAGCATAATACCGACAAATATACGTGGCAACCATGTTTGGCAAAACTTAATAATATTGAATGGTTCCGGTTTAAAAGCAGATATATTTACTTGTTTTTCCTCAACTTTTTGCACGGGCTCTTTGATCTTTACTACATCTTCTTGTAATTTTTCATCTATTATCGTTTCGATATATACTTTCTTTTCCTTACTAACACGTTGCTGAGCGTTTTCTACTTCTATTTCCCTTTGTTTTGCTTTCAACTCAAAAAGTGCCTCTTGCATCGTTTCAATTGCAGTTTCGAGTGCTTCTATTTTCTTATTCAAATCTTCCTTCATATACTCCCCCCTCACCATTCATTCGAAACCTATATATTACCAATTATCTTTATCATACTCTTAGTCTATTCATTTTTAAAACTATTTTTCCAAAAAAAGAAAGGTGTTTTCCCATTATGGAAAACACCCTTTCACTTATTTGTCCTTATTTATCATGATACTAACGATTACACCAATACACACACCTACAAGAGCTGGAATGATCCATCCTACACCTTCTGTATAAAACGGAATATACTTCAATATTGGCGTCCACTGATTCGTCATCACATTTTTATTTAAAATATCGATTGCACTAAATACCGCTACAATCAAAATTGTAACAGGATATATGCACACATACTTCCCAATATATTTATGGAATAACCCTAAAATAATAAGCGTTAATGCAATTGGATAAATAAATCCAAGAATCGGTACTGAAACTTTTAAAATTTGTGTTAACCCTAAATTAGCTAAAACCATACTAATAAAGCTCAATATAAACGCCCAAACTTTATACGATACTTTCGGAAATACACTTGTAAAAAACTGACTACAAGATGTAACAAGTCCAATTGAAACACATAAACACGCAATAGTAAAAATAAGGCCTAACAAAACTACTCCGCCTTGTCCAAATAACGTCGTCATCACTTGTGCTAACACATTCGCCCCATTATTAAACGTACCTAACGAACCGCTAATTGAACCCACATATCCGAGGATGACATAAATAATAGATAATAAAAGACCTGCTCCAATACCAGCAATACTCATATATTTCGCTAAGCCTTGATCATCTTCAATACCTTTTGCACGTAAAGCATTTGCAATAACAATACCAAAGATTAAAGCCGCTAGCGCATCCATCGTTAAATATCCATCTAAAAATCCTTGGAACATAGGAGCTTGTCCGTAATTTCCAGTAACCTCTTTCACACTACCAACTGGTGTAAACATAGTTTTTATAAAAATAAGTGCAATCATACATAATAATAAAGGCGTTAAAACCTTCCCAAATAAGCCCATTAATTTAGATGGCGATAAACTTAACCAGTAAACAAAGCTAAAGAAAGCGATCGTATAAACTAGTAAAACTACACTACCTGATTCTAGGAATAACTGACCTGGTCCCATTTCAAATGCTAAACTTCCTGCACGTGGTATACCAAGACCAGGCCCAATAAATAAGTACACAATACACGGAAAAATAATTGCAAATGAAGAATGTACTCTACCCGCTAACGTTTGAAAGCTGCCTGCTTTTGCAACAGCAATAACACCTAATATCGGAAGACCTGTTGCTGATATAATAAAACCTAACAGCGCAATCCACACGTGTTCTCCTGCTTCATATCCAAGGAAAGGTGGAAAGATAAGATTCCCCGCTCCAAAAAACATAGAGAATAGCATAAGACTAATAAGTAAAATTTCTTTTTTCTGTAACAATTTCATTTCTTTCTCCTTCTTCAATTTCATCTCTTGTGAAATCAATTCCATACATAAAAAAACGCGGTAATCCGCTTCCTTACAAAGAAAACATAGTCCATAGTCTATCACAAAAGAAATGCCCATTCTATAGCTATTTCCCTTTTCCAATTTCTTCTGAAAAATCAACCTTTCCCCGCATTAACGGGCAGTAAGACTCCCCCCTAATAATTAAGCTAATAACCGGATATCCAGTGGGAATCAAACTGCCCATAAAAGCCCGATTCGTTCAACTAATAATCATATTGGAATAAAATCTTCCAATATGATTAAAGTTACACTTCATTGACTTATAATAGTTAATAAAGTAAAATATTAAATATACAAAATTATTAACCTTGTTTTTGTTTGTGTCAGGAGGAAAATAACATGGAATCAGCGATACAACTAGAAAAAAAACAGCAAAGAAAAAAGAAACATCCTCCAGGTTTATACTTACTCTTCTTTACAGAAATGTGGGAAAGATTTAGTTACTATGGATTACGAGGATTATTAACATTATATTTAACGACAGCTTTAGTAAGCGGTGGTCTTGGGTTTAGTCCCGCATGGGCACTCTCCATTTACGGATTTTATACTGGAGCCTGTTATTTCACGCCAATGATTGGTGGATACTTAACAGACCGTTTTCTAGGTAGAAGAAAAGCCATCACAATTGGTGGTATAACGATGGCAATCGGTAACCTTACACTATTTGCCTTGCAAAACCAATTAGGCCTATACCTCGGATTAGCGCTTATTATTATCGGTAATGGATTCTTCAAACCGAATATCTCTACACTGGTTGGAGAATTATACGAAGAGAATGATCCAAAACGTGATAGTGCATTTACCATTTTCTACATGGGTATTAACGTCGGGTCATTTTTAGCTCCACTCGTTTGCGGATTTTTATCAGAAAATTTATTCAAAACAACAGTGGATGGCGTTGTTCATTTTGGATTCCGTTACGGTTTCTTAGCCGCTTCAATCGGAATGATCATTGGACAAATTTTATTTACAACACTATCAAATCGCTTCCTTGGTGATATCGGTAAAAAACCAACTCGCGATTTGCAAACAGCTGCTGGACAACCATCAGTAGGAGATACACCGTTAACAAAAAAAGAAAAACAACGTACCGCAGTTATCGTCATTTTAACGTGCTTCGTTGTCTTCTTCTGGGCTGGTTTTGAACAAGCTGGTAGTTCATTAACATTATATACAAACAAATTTGTAGACCGCTCTGTGTTCGGATGGGAAGTTCCAACATCTTGGTTCCAATCGGTCAATCCATTATTTATTATTTTACTTGCTCCAGTCATTTCAGCATTATGGGCAAAACTTGCAACTCGTAAGCGCGGGGATTTAAAAATCCCAACCAAAATGGGACTTGGTATGATCTTACTGGGTATCGGTTATATCATACTTGTTATCGCTACATTAAAAACAGGTAGTGACGAACATAACATTACTGAAAAAGCAAACTTACTATTTATCGTCTTTACGTATCTTTTCCATACGTTAGGTGAGCTATTCTTATCACCTGTCGGACTATCAATGGTTAGTTCTCTCGCTCCAGTAAAACTTGCTTCTTTACTAATGGGGGTATGGCTAGCAAGTTCAGGTATCGCCAACATTTTAGGCGGACAACTTGCAAGCTTCACAACTTCACTTGGATATGCTGAAGTGTTTACTGTTATCGGCGCTGTAGCAATTGTTTTAGGTTGTGTTTTATTATTAATCTCTAAAAAACTAGTAAAATGGATGGATTAAAAAAAGATGAGGAATTTCTCCTCATCTTTTTTATGCCTTCTTACCTTTTTCTATTGCTTGCTCATACAACTCTTTATGTTCTTTATATTCACTTGGTACGAAACTCTTATAGAAGAATGAGAACCAGCTGTCTCCCTTTTTATACCCTTCTTCTCGAATTTCCGCTGCCTTTTTATTCGATTTAAATCCTTCAATAAACCATTTCTTTAAAAATTCATTTCTTTCATACTTAGCAGGAACTTTTAAATCATAGTTTTCAAACGCATACTTATATCCAGCCTTTTCTACTGCCTTTTTTGTAGACTTATAGCCTTTTTCATACGCTGTTTCATATGACTTCACGTATACATCTTTCTCATTATTTCCAGGATTCTTTTCAGCTAGTTCCTTACCAGCCTTTTCCCCTAGTTCAGCTTGCTCTTTTTCAATTTTTTCTGTTCTCTCTTTATTTCCCACTTGGAAACCTTCTGCAAAGATTGGCTTAAACTCTGGAGTAATTTGACTATCGTCCACCGTCTCTTGTGCTAAGCCCTGTTCTTTTCCTTTTTCAAAATGCGTTTTCTTCTGCTCTTCTAAAGACCAAGTAGTAGTATAAGCAGTTGTAAATGCTTGTTTATATGTATCTGATTTTCCAACTAAATGTACTTGAACATCATTTTTCCCTGCTTTAAAATCAGTCTCTCCATTTTTTTCACCTTCAAGTTGACCTTTCTCCATATCAACTTGGCGCTTTGCTTCCTCTTGCTTACGTGCCTCTTCTGCTTTTCTTTGTTCCTCAGCTACACGTTGTCTCTCTTCTTCAGCTTTACGCTGTGCTTCTGCTTGTCTTTCAGCTTCTACAGCACCATTATTATTTGGGCTAGGAGTTGGACTCGTTACACCACTACTAGAAGCTGGTTTATTGTGATAATGATATTCCCCGTACTGTAATCCCCATTTTTCACAGTTTGTACGACACGTATGTCCACCATTCGCATCTGTACGTCCTGGATGCGCATAAGCTGAAATTGGAGCTACCAATAACGCTACACTTGTTGTTAAAAGAAGTTTCTTCACCTGTTGTCTCACTCTTGTTCCTCCCAAAATCTAGAATTCTAACTTTATTATACATAAATAGAAGGATTTTTAAATGCAAACTAAAATATTCTATTATTTCTCAACAATAGTAAAAAAGAAGGTCAACCCTTTAAAGAGTTGACCTTCTTTTTTATTTCTTCGCCTTTGTTCCTACTAAATCACCAGCTACAACATAACGCTTAGAATTATCTTTTACAGATACACATGTAATAAGCGTTATCTCATCTTTCCCATGATCTTCTACAACTTCCCATTTATCCGGAGTTACTTCAGATACACCAGTAACAGCGTACTCATATTCATTTTCATTATCATATAAATAAATTTTATCGCCTTTTTTCAAAGATGCTATATCACTAAATAAAACACCTTTTTTAGACATGTTATGCCCTGCTAGTGCGTAATTCCCTTTTCCCATTACTTGATTTTCTTTTACTGTCGCTGCACCTGATAACAGGTTTTTCTCAGTAGAAGATTTTAAAACAGGAATTTCTAATGAAACACTTGGAATCGAAATACGACCGATTACTTGTTTTTTATCTAACGATGCATTCGCTACTTCTGCCAAGTCTGGTTGATTAATTTTTGACGCATCTACAAATTCTGTCTCATGCTTTTCATAATCCATCTTTTGAACAGCTTGCACATTTTCAGTCTGTTTCTTTTCAGCCTTATATCCATCATAAAATGGCTTTCCAATTAAAAACCCACCTACAACAAATAGAAGGATTGCTACTATACTATAAATTCTTTGCTTATTCATATACAATTCCTTTCCCTTACAAAATCTTACTCTATATAAAATGATAAAATAATATTGCTATATGTACAAGTATAAGCTGAAAAGAAACCTTCTTGCCGATGCAAGAAGGTTTCTTTTTAAGCAATTTTATTTCGATATAAAGACACGTGAAAAATCGTCATCTGAATAAAGAAGATACTAAATGCAATATATATCGGATATGCAGGAACATATAGAATAATAATTGGAGAAAGAGTTAAAAACCCAACCGCACAAGGCAACACATACCATAATGACATAAATGTAGTACGACAAGCCTTTTCTGTAATTGCCTTTTCACGCTCATCTTCTTGAGGAAATAATAGTGGAAACATCCAATACGAGAGCTCTTTATATTTTTTCTTTTGAATTTTATAAATAACCGTCGATACAATACCAAATGTTAAAAGTAATCCGAGCGGTATTAAACTTATTGAAACTTCAAATGGTACTCTCTTCGTTTGAATAAAATTAGCGACTTCAATAGTAAAATAATACAACTCAATAAAAGCCCAACCTGCTAATACCATTAAAAGTACATTTAGCATATAAGAAAATACAAGTCTATTCATCCTCTTTCCCCTCCTTATTTAAAACAAACACATCTTCCATCTTTAACTGGAACACATCACAAATCGTAAGTGCCAATAACAACGAAGGAACGTAATCCCCTTTTTCAATTGCAGCAATTGTTTGTCTCGTCACTCCAACCTTTTCTGCTAATACACTTTGCGAAAAATTGAAGCGAGCCCTTAATTCTTTCACTCTATTTAAAATGGTCAATTTTACCACCTCTCACCATTATTGTATGCTATCCTTAACAAAATGTAAACTCAACTTAACATTATTTTTACAAAAAAATCCAACTTTACGTATTGTAAAGTTGGATTACGTGTTAGTTTAAAATTGTAACTTTAACATTTTTTCTGCCCCAATTACTAGATGAAGCTTTATCAGGCATTAAAACATCGATTTTGTGACCTTTAATTGCGCCACCAGTGTCTGCTGCAATTGCTTGTCCATAACCTTCAACATATACAGTAGAACCTAATGGAATAACACTTGGATCTACAGCAATTAATTTCATTCCTGGGTTTGCAGTTAGATTATAGCCTCCCCATGCAGAATAAACTTGTTGTCCTGGCGCATAGCCATTTTCAGCTGGATCTGCTGTATAAGCTGTTGCATGTACATATATTTCTCTTCCACCAGCAGTTGGCTTCGAAGGTTGTGCAGGTTCTACCTTCGAATTATTATTCGCAACAGGTTCAGCTGGTTTATTAGCTTTCTCTTGCTTTTGTTTTTCAGCAATTTCTGCTTGTGCTTTCACTAAAGCTTCTTGCTCAGCCTTTGCAGCCGCTTCTGCTTTCGCACGCTCTTCTGCTGCAATTCTTGCTGCTTCTTGCTCACGGGCAATCGTTTCTTGTACTGCCTTCATATTTGACTCAATTTTAGCTTTTTCTTCTGCTGCTAAATTAAGTTGGCTTGCAATTTGGTTATATTTAGCTTGAACTGCTTGTAAGTTATCTTGACGCTTTTTCAAGTTATCTTGCAAATCAGCTTGCGCTTTTGCTAATTTTTGTTTGTCTACTACTAAAGATGCTTCTTTTTCGTCAATTGTTTTCTTATCTTCTTCAATTTGACGAAGATCTTGTTCTTGTAGACGTAAAATTTCTTTATCAGCTTCTAAAATAGTAGAAACTGCATTCATACGTTGTAAGAAATCTGCAAAGTTTTTTGACTCTACAACAACTTCTACTACTAAACTTGTATTTGAACTGTTTTGAACAGAAACCATACGTTTTCTCATAATATCCTTACGAGCAAGGACTTTATCCTCTAAAACGACAATTTCATTCTTTTTTTGCTCAATCTGCTTATGCGTTTCATCGATTTTACGTTGAATAGCAGCTTGATCCTCTTTATTTTTTGCAATTGTATTATTTAAGTTATGTAGTTCGTTTTCAATACCTTGAATCTCTTTACTAACAGCTTGCTTCTCTTGCTCTTTCTTCTGCATATCTGCATCGTTTTGCTGCAATTGCTGTTGCATGTTGTTAAGTTTCTCGTCGTTTGACTCTGCTTTTACAGCGACTGTACTAGAAAGAACGATAATTCCTGCTAATACTAGACTACTGATTCGCTTAAAATAGTTCATAATCCGACTCCCTTCTTATACAGTTATACATGATTTATTTTACAGTTTGTTTACAATACTATTAAATACAGTTTATTTTTCATGACAAAAAATAGGGAATTATAAATAAAATGTAATAGATTCTTAAATATTTAACAATTCCTATATTTAAAAATTATAAAAGATGCTAAAATCCAAATATAGAGAAAATATAACTTCCAAAGGCGGTTGAAACAAATACATGTTTACTCAAAAGAAATCACTCCAACATAAAATTGATCAATTAGAAGATCGTATAAAAGAATTAGAGGCTGAATTAAAACAAAAAGACATTGAAAAACAAAATATGATTTCTTCTATCCATGACCGTGTGCAAAACGTCATTCAAGAGCATCAACTTGTAAATAACCAGCACCATACACTCCAAAATTTAATTCAGCAATTAAACTCGTGTTTTGAAAATGTTTCAACACGTACAACAAATTCTAATGAATTAAATAGTGAAATGTTACAAAAAGAACAAAGCTTAATTCAGTCTATTGAAGAGATTATTGACTGCTCTAATGAAGGAAAAGAATCTGTTCACCGTTTACTTATTGTAATTAATAAATTAGGTGAACAATCTCAGCGCACATCTAACAGTATGAATCATTTAAGTGAACGCTCAAAAGAAATCGAGCAAATTGTAGAAGTCATTCAAAACATTGCAGCACAAACAAATTTACTTGCGCTAAACGCAAGTATTGAAGCTGCGCGTGCTGGAGAGCACGGTAAAGGTTTCGCGGTTGTTGCCAATGAAGTAAGAAAACTAGCAGAAAGTACGGCAGAGAGTACAAAAAATATCGGCAACTTAACGAAAAAAATTCAAGAAGAAATTGAAAAAGCATACGAAAATACAAAAGATAATTTACATTTAGTTGATGAAGGTGTAGAAATGAGTGCCGATACAAACGCTAGAATCGAAAATATTTTAATTATGATTCAAACGTTACAAAATGGTGCTACAAACGTTATTCAAGCAATTGAAAACCAAAAATCTTGTAATGATGATATATTAAGAGAATTTGCAAACACTCAACAAATGTTCCAAAAATTAAATACTACTATTATGAACCATATTCATGATGCTGAAAAAGTCGATGTTCAATTGACTAATGGTCTTCAAGAAACATTATCTTCTCATTAACAATAAAAACCCCTTATATCGCTATAAGGGGTTTTTATTATATTTTGAATATTTATTTCTTCTCAATCTTCATCTATATCTTTGTTATAATGGAAAAGTTGTTTCTTTAAATTAATTTACAAGGAGGATGTTATGGAACAATTTTACTACATTTTAAAATACTTAATTCTTGGTCTGTTCCAAGGACTAACAGAACCAATTCCGATTTCTTCAAGTGGTCACCTCGTTTTAGCACAACATTTGCTAGGACTAAAAATAGAAGGATTTAGCTTTGAACTACTTGTTAATTCAGCTTCATTACTAGCTGTATTACTTATTTATAGAAATGATTTAATTCGTCTAACAAAGAATGGTCTATCTTATATATTTACAAGAGCAGAAGATGCAAAATCAGATTTCTTCTTCATTATTTACCTTGTAATTGCAACTATTCCAGCAGGTGTAATTGGCGTTTTATTTAAAGATTATATCGACCAGTACTTAAAAGGCGTGAAAATGGTTGGGATTTCCCTTCTTATTACCGCTGTCGGTCTTTGGATTATTAGAAACTTACGCGGGCGTAAAAATGATGGTGACCTTTCTATGAAAGATGCAATCATTATCGGATTAGCTCAAGCTTGTGCACTTATCCCTGGAATTAGCCGATCTGGCGCTACAATTGTAGCAGCGATGTTACTCGGTATGAAGCAAGAGACCGCTCTTCGCTTCTCATTCTTACTATATATTCCTGTTAGCTTAGGTGGGTTATTGCTAAGTATTACAGATATTGCTAAAGATCCTAATTTAGACACATTATTCGTACCATATATCGTTGCGTTTATAGCAACATTTATCATGACATATATTTCATTAAAATGGTTTATGAACATTATGGCAAAAGGAAATTTAAAATATTTCTCTTTCTATTGTATTATCGTAGGGGTACTTACTATCATTTTCTTATAAAGTAAACTTACAAATTTAAAGCGAGTCATTCTACTACACTAAGATGGCTCGCTTTTTTATACTTCTATTAAGTTGAAGTGCCTTATTTACTTTAAATTTTCAGAATAGTATAATATTAATTATGTTCCTACTAATAAAAATCCGTCTTCTTTACTACTATTATAAAAGAGGTGTTCCTATGTTTATTGTTACTGAACTAATTCATATTAAATATGGCTATGAGAATGATTTACTATATTCACTTAAACAATATTATCCATCAACTGGAACAAATGGTTTTATTAACATAGAATTTTCACATATGCATCGTACAGATGATGGAGCAAAATATATGGTCCGTATGTTATGGAAAACACAACAAGATTACCATGCGTGGCTTTCTCAAAGAAACGAAAATGAAACTTGGAAGCACAAAATGCAAAACTATATCCTTTCTTCCACATCCAATGCTACTTATATGCATTAAACTTCACTCGATATTCCTAAGGAGCTTTTCCTAATATAAAATGATAAAACCCTCTTACCTTTTCTCATCCAGTAAGAGGGCTTCCCTTATTTATAAACTTTCTTTTCTTGACAATACAAACGAATAACATGTTTATTTTGTTGAAATACATCATGCGTTAGGCGGATAATAATAAAATTTCGTTTTGTTTGATCATCATGAACAAAAACCTGTTCTCCCTCTTGAAAACGCCACACACTTTCAAAAGTTGTAATATGATCCCCACTTACAGAAAAAAGCTCATATCGCATATCTTGTACCCTCTCTCAACTTATAATAATCACAATATCCTTATATTAAATTTAGTATAACTTAATTCCATTAAAATTTATAATTTTTTCTATTTCAAAATATTTTAATTTTGTTTTAAGGTTCTTTTAACGTTATAATGATAAACGAATTTTCATTGAAAGGAGCCTCATTTTGACTGCATATTTATTTCCAGTAAAAACAGCATTTATTTTATTTCCTTTTTTAGCAATGTTTCTCTTAATACCTTTTTTAATATTTAACTACCGAAAGTATGGTTATTTAAATAAATGGCGTTCATTTATTTTGTACTCATTATTACTTTACTTATTAAATGCCTATTTTCTTGTGATTTTGCCGTTACCACAAACATATGATACTTGTAGCCTACAACCGGCTAATACGCAGCACATGCAACTATCACCATTTTATTTCATACAAGAAATTAGTAATCATACTTCGGCAATTTTAACGAAACCAGCTACTTATTTCTATTTATTAAAAGAATCTGCGTTCTTACAAGTAGCATTTAACGTTCTATTAACCGTTCCATTCGGTGTTTATTTACGTTATTATTTCCGACGTAGTTTCTTACAAACAGTTTGTATTTCTTTTTGTCTTTCACTATTTTTCGAACTGACACAGGTAACTGGACTATACGGTATATACAATTGTGCATATCGCTTATTCGATATCGATGATCTATTTTTAAACACATTAGGCGGCGTAATTGGTTTTATCATTGCACCAATATTTACGTACTTCCTTCCGAAAACAAGCGAATTAGATAGTCATGTTGATTTAGAAACGAAACCAGTCGGATTCGTTCGTCGTCTTATCGCTATGCAAATTGATTGGCTGTTCTTATCTATCGTTGTTCCTGTCATTAAAAATAAAGGAAACTCTCTATTTATTTCTAATATCCAATCTTACACAAATGTATACGAACTCCTTTTCATTACATGTTCAATCTTTATTTACTTTATTATCATTCCATACTTTACAAATGGAAGAACGATAGGAAAAGCGTTGCTTCGTATTTACATTAAAGGAAAATCAGATCGTATTACGATGAAGGAACTATTCATCCGTTACGGTATATTCTATTTCGTTTTAGGTGGAATCAATTATATTCTTTCTAGTAGCTCTATCTTAAATCTTACAGAGCCTCTAGTATTACTAGTTATACTGTTATTCCAATTCGTAATTAACGGCCTATTTATTATTCATGTTTTATTACATGTATTTAGCCGTGATAAGTTACTATTCTACGAGCATATTAGTCAAACAAGAAATGCAATTATACTAAAAAAAGCTGACAAGTAATACTTTGTCAGCTTTTTTTCATAATCGTAAATAACTTTTCTGTATAAGGGTTTAAAAACATTCCTGTTTCATCTAGTGACTTCCTCATTTTTAGAAACGAATGCAATTCTGGATATATGTTTTGTAACTTTTCGTATGTTAACGTATGCATTTTTCCCCAATGTGGACGACCTTCATATTTCAGAAAAATTTTCTCCACTTCACCAAAATAAGCAGCATACTTCATACCTTTATACATATGAACAGCAATGTATGCCGAGTCTCTTCCATACGCTGGACTAAGCCATATATCATCACCTTTCACGTAGCGACATTCAATCGGGAAGTGCACCTTATACTTTTTCTTTTCAATGAGACTTGAAATTTCTTCTACAACAGCTCTCATATGCTTTGAAGGGACACTATACTCCATTTCATAAAATGGAACCGTACGTGATGTAGCGAACACTTCATAGCTTGGGCCGATTATTTTTGTGTTTGGTACAGCCTTAGCTGATAATCGACTTACTCCTTTACTTATGGAAGGAAACCATTTACACCCTTTAGATAACAAAGAGAACATCCTATTTTCAAGTAACTCCACCTTTAGTTTATGCCATTTCAAATCATTTCCTTTACTCGTTGTTTCATTTGTAAACTTCACTTGTACTTCATTTGAATAAGGAAAAACGAAAAATTCAAAATGACGATTCTTCTTATATTCTTCTAACTTGTTCATTACAGTAGATAGTGACTGTTTTTCGCTTTTATAAACGAGCGAATATGATAGGATAACCTTTAATTTTATCTTTACGATGATACCTAGCATTCCAAGCGATAACTGAAATGCTTTCCAATATTCGACGTTCTCGGTTTCTGAACAAACTATACTCTCACCTGTTGATAAAACTGTCGTAATCTCTATAACTTGTGTTGATAAACTCCCAAAGTTAACACCTGTCCCATGAGTTCCCGTACTAATCGCTCCCGCAATAGATTGTGAATCAATATCGCCTAAATTCTCTTGTGCATAACCTTTTTCTTCAAGCAACTTCCCTAAATCATGTAACTTTGTTCCTGCCCATACTTCGGCAACCATCTTCTCTTCATCAATATTCGTAATACCCTTTAATTCATCTAAAGAAACTAAAATTTCTTCTGTTTGCACGAGAGGCGTAAACGAATGCCCTGAACCGACAACACGAATTTTCTTCCCCTTTTTTCGTGCAAGCTCTACAACTTCTATTACATCTTGTATAGTTTCTGGATACATCGTATAATGCGGCGTTCCTTCTACATTCCCTGTCCAATTTCTCCATTTTTTCCCCTCTATAGAAAGCATTGGCCATCCCCCCGATATGTTGAATACTCCCCAATAATCTTCCCTTGTTTCACACGATACAAAATTGGAAAACGCTCCCATAATTCCCCAGCTTTACTATGACGAAACAATATAGAATCTCCTATATTCACTCGCTCCTCACCGTTATAATGAACGGGAGTTTGTACCTCACCAGCACCTTCTAAAGCTAATAGTTTTGCACCATCTGGTCTCCAAACCTCAGGCTCTTTATCTTTACCAACTGCGCCTGAAGCAATATATCCACCACCTAGGCAAGTATAGATAAACGGAGCTGGTTTACGTACAACTGGTAAAGCAAATCCGACAGCTGGATGAAATTGTACTTCTTTATAATAGTCAAACAGTCTAGGGGCATAAAAAGCAGAACCTACTGTAATCTCTGAAACTGAGTTATCTTGCTCAGTTGTTTTTATACTTCCTGTTCCCCCCCCATTTACAAACCTAAGTTCAATACCAAGGTTTTGTATTTCTTTCACGATACGTCCTCTTCTTTCTTTAACTTCTAACACTGATTTCTTCTTTAAATAAGAAATTACTTTACTTTTTATCCATTGATTCGGTATATAATCTCCAACCCCAGCAATTTGAGCTTCATATCCCATTACACCATCTAGTATTAAAAATGATGAGTCCTTCACTTTTTCTACTATTTCCAGAGCGCTCCGCACATTTTTTACCGGGGATCTTTTTACACCAAAATGAAATTGAAAAAAACGGCTACTCATATCAATATCCAAACAAACACGAAAACACCCTTTAGACTTCTCAGCAATTTTTTCTAAATAAACAATATGGTCTTCACAGTCCACCATACAAGTTATAATAAGCCCTTTCTTTGTTAGCAAACTAATTTCATATAAAGCCCTGTCATCATAAGCTGGATATCCTAATAATAAATCATTAAATCCTTGTTCAATTAAAAACAAAGCCTCTCTAGGTGAAAAACACATAATACCTTGAAATCGGTTGTTTGCAGCTAAAATCCGTTTCATAATTGGAACGGATCGTAATGATTTACTCGCTATTCGAATCTTTTTATCGCCACTTAGTTCAATAACCGATTGAATATTTCTTTCTAAAGCTACTTCATCTAAAAATGCACACGGTAATGGAACTTCTTTAAAAATTCCTCGATCCACATTTTTCGCTCCTCTTCTATATATGTCTTATACATATTGGAAAGAAAGAGTGATTTTCCTGTTTGCAAATAAAAAAAGTTTCTTCTTTACGAAGAAACTTTTTTGACTACTTCATAAAAATAGTAGCCTCTACTGGATAATGATCAGAGTAATCATTATACGTATATTTTTTAAACCATGATGTAACAGTCCATTGTGGAGATTTCGGCTGTAACACTTTATTTTCTATATGCGATGGGTTTGCATGATCTTTACTTGCAATAATATAATCTAAATACTCGGCAGGGCTATCGGGGAAATTGTATTTCGCAATACTGTTTGTCGTCGCATCCCAAGTCGCTGTATGTCCAGTATAAGATGGAATAGAAGCATGTAATGTTTTAAACATAGATGCATACTCTGAATCACTATTATTCTCAGCGTTTATTTTATTTACGTTCATATCTCCACCAATTAACACATACTCGTTATTTGGTATATTTTTATTTTTAATAAAATCTTGAATTTCTTGTAGCTGTTTTGTACGTACAGATGCAGGTGAAGTTTTTCCACACATACTATCTTCAGCTTGTAAATGAGTCCCAATTACATGAACAAAACTATCATTTTTCTTAATTTTCGTGTATACAAATCCTTTATTTGATAAATTATCTGGTCCGCATCCTTTTTCGAATACATATTGAATTTTTTCAACGATTGGCCATTTACTCACAATCGCAACGCCCCCATCTTCAGGAGTCGAAGATGAATAGTTCCCTAATGTTTTATCCCATTCGTTTCCACTACTACGACCTAATACCGCCGTTTGATTTGGATATTCTCTCTTCAAATTTCCTAACAAACGATCTGAGGCGCTATTATCAAACACTTCATTTAATATAACAACGTCCTGATTCTTTATATAATCTGCCGCTCCAATTAAATCAGCACGCTCACTTTGTCCCCAATTCGGATATAAGTTTGTTGATAGCATGTACACGTTATGCGTCATTACTTTTAATGTATTATTTTGATTTGTAGGCGTTTCTGCTTGAGCTGAAGATCCACTATATAAAGCTCCTAAACCAATTCCAAAGCTAAGTACACCTTTTAGCAATTTACTTTTCACGTTTCATACCTCCATGTGTGTAGTGATAAAAAGGCCAAATACTCTATTCTGAGATTTGACCTTTTTTAAATACTTAACGATTTCCGTACGTATCAAACCAAAGCTGGATGTATCCAGCAGTAACACGTTGTGCATCCATTAAACGCTTACCTGTCATTGGTGTAACTTCAGCGCGCCATTTATCTGCATAATCTTGCGATACAGCAGCTCTCACGAACCAATCTTTCGTATTATCATTTACAATGCCAGCGTAATCTTGTTTCGCAACTACTGCCGCTCCATGAATCCAATCTTCTGGATTTGTACCTTTCCAGTTCCAATATCCATTTCCATCCGTTACTTTGTAATTATCTTTTATCGTATCTACAAAGTTTTCATATTTAGAATGGAACCCTTGTGGATACGAAAGATTTGTAAAGTTTGCCGCATGCATCGGTTGGTTTACATCTCCTAAATAATGAAGAGATAATCCTAAATAGAAGAATGCTTGTTTCATATCTTTATTTTTGTATGACTCACCAGCTAATTTAAAATATTTAGCTCCAGTTTCCTTCGCCTGCTTTGCATATGGAATATACGTTTTCCCGTTATCAGGGTCATAGAAGTGTGAAGCAAATGTGCTATTATCATAATAAGGATTTTCATAGTCAGCAGCATAAATACCATTCTCTAACTCCGTACGCCATTCATTTAATAGTGCAACTCGCTCTTGTTTTACAAGTGTTGTATTACGAGACATAATATCCATTGCACGGTTTACAATCCATAAATGAGAGTTTACGCCTTCTTTATGTTTATCTTCAGCAGACCAGCGCGGAATAACGCCTACTCTCTGTCCTCCATCGTTTTCATGAGCAAACGCAACACTTTGTAACGGTGCTACTAACGTAATAGCTGCTGCTAAAGCAAGAACTTTCTTTTTCATCTGAAATCCTCCATTTTATAATTGAATTATTGTAAACATTTTGCTAGGATCCTATGATGTCGTCTGGTTAACCTATGACTAGAATATCCCACCTTTCATAAAATTTCTATCACTAAATTAAAATATGCAAATGTTCATATCATTATAACTTTATACATAGTGAATATAATGAATGAATGCACTTACATTGTAATAAAGTATTGTTAAGCTACTGCAAATACTTGTCTAAACTAATGTAAAAAAAGAGTAAAGCAATTACATGCTTTACTCTTTTCTTCTATTCGATAATATACTTGGTAGTTGCACATTAACCGCCAACTTATGAATAAATCCAAACACTAATCCAATCCCGATAAATATGTATAGTATCGTAAATATCTTCCCAAAATCAGTTTGAGGACTAAAATCTTTATCGCCTACAGTTGTCAGTGTCACAACACTAAAATATAAAGCATCAAGGATACGTAATCCCTCCACTGTGCTATAAAAGATTGTACCCGATATTAAAGTCAAAATTGTTAATACGAATAAAACTTGAAATTCTTTATCCTTCCACGCTCGCAAACAGGCTCTTAGCATACGTTTCAATGTTAAAAAAAATGAAAGCATTCAACTTTCCCTCCCAACCAAAAGTACATTTAGTCAAAGGAAAGTCTATCACCTTTCCGTATAGAAAAAAAGTAGCCCTCTTCTATTTCTAGAAAAGGACTACTTTTTTCAATTCTTTATTATTTGGGTGAAACAAGAATTTTCACTTGTGTTTTATCTTTTACAAGTGCTTCAAATCCTTCTTCAACAACTTGATCCACTGTAATTTTTTTCGTAATTAATTTCTCTGCTTGAATTTGACCAGAGCTAATTAATTTAATAACAGATGGGAAGATGTGACGGTATCCAAGAATACCGATAACTTCTTTTTCTTTTAATACAAGGTTGTTCGGAGTAATTGTTGCATCTTTTTCCCATACGCTAACAATTACCGTTTGTCCTTCGAAACTTGTACTTTCAATTGCTTGACGTAGTACAACTTCAACACCTGTTACTTCGAAGCTAACATTTACACCTAAACCGTTTGTTAAGTTACGAATTTCTGCTAATACATCTTGAGTTGCTGGATTTAATACGTAATCCGCACCTGCTAATTTTGCTAACTCTTGACGTTCTTTAGAAAGTTCAACTGCGATAACAGGAGTTGCTCCTGCTGCTTTAGCTGCTTGGATAACAAGAAGTCCAATTGGACCACAACCAAATACTGCTACAGCTTCCCCTTCTTTTAATTTACTTTGACGTACTGCATGAACTGCTACTGCTGCTGGTTCTACAAGTGCACCTTGTTCATACGTCATTTCATCTGGAATATGATGAACCATATCTTCTGGTACTACTGTATATTCAGAGAAACCACCACCGTCTCCACCAAGACCGTGGAAAACAAGCTGTTCACAAACATTGTAATGTCCATGTTTACAAGCTTCACATTTACCACAAGAATAAATTGGTTCTACAACAACGCGGTCTCCCACTTTATGAGATGTAACTCCTTCACCAATCTCTATTACCTCACCACTAAACTCATGACCTAAAATAACAGGTGCTTTCACATGTGTTAATGGATGTTCTTCTGTTGGAATAAAAATAGGCCCTGCTAAATATTCATGCAAGTCTGTCCCACAAATACCACACCATTTAACTTTGATTTTCACTGTTCCTGGTTTTACTGTTGGTTCTGGTACTTCTTCTACTCGTACATCACGTTGATTATGCCAAAGTAGTGCTTTCATTTTATACATCCCTCTCTATGTATATACTTAACCTGGTGAAGTTTACAATTCTATTATAATACTTCTATCCATATATTTCAAAAAAACAATCACATTCCCACTAATTTTTTACAAATAACGTTCAATATTTTGTCACTTTGTACTTTTTTCCACATCTGTTAATTCAATTTCATTGCAGGTGAAATTAGCATTGTGCCATAATAGCATAGGAGAGGTGAATATCGCTTGAAATATTTTATTTACTTTATCGTTATCGTGGCATTTTTAGATACATTTTCACAATTACCTATTATGAGTACTTTCGCTCAAAGTCTTGGAGGAACCCCTCTTATTATCGGGCTAGTTGTCGGTATGTACTCATTCGCTAATATGATCGGTAATATTATTGCTGGAGCCGCTGTCGATAAATTTGGTGCAAAAAAAATCCTTTATATAAGCATGGGAATTACGAGTTTCATAGTCTTGTTATACACCGTTGTTCAAAGTGGTGAACAACTATTAGTTGTTCGCTTTATGCATGGATTTAGTGATGGCTTTTTAATTCCTGCTGCCTTTACATTTTTATCAAAACAAACAAATGCAAAAAGACAAGGAAAAGCAATGGCTCTATCTGGTGCTGCTGTTGGAACAGCGGCTATCGTAGGTCCTGCTTTCAGTGGCATTATGAAAGCGACAGCTGGAATAGAATGGGTTTTCATTACTATTTCTATTTTAATGGTTCTTGGTACAATCGTATCTCTATTCTTCTTACCAAATAACGTGTCAAGAAAAGATACATCAAGAACACAAATGATGTACAAAGAAGACATGTTTGAACTATTGAAATCCGAACCGTTATTACAGGCATATATTGGTGCTTTCACTCTAATGTTTTCACAAGGAATTGTCACATATATGTTACCAGTAAAAGTTGAGGCGTTAGCACTTAAAGCATCTACAACAGGTATGATGCTAAGTGTATTCGGAATTACCGCTATTCTCTTCTTCTTACTTCCAACAAATCGTATTTACGATCGATTTAATCGTTCAAAACTAATGCTGATTGGTATTGCAGTAATGGCATTAGCGTTATCTTTACTTGGATTATTCGCAACAAAAGGCATGCTCTTTATCGTTATGATGATTTATGGCATTGGATTCGCTATCCTTTTCCCATCGATAAATGCATTACTTGTTGAAAATACGACAGATGATAATCGCGGGAAAGCCTTCGGATTATTTTATGCATTCTTCTCATTAGGAGTTGTTGCTGGTTCCTTTACAGTTGGAGCAATCGGGGCATCACCTAGTGTCAGCTTCGTTATCGGAACTGCATTCTTATTAACGTTTGCCGGTATGATTTACGTAAGAAGCAAAGTAAAAAAGACAATGATGGGTTAATTCCATCATTGTCTTTTTTTAAAATGCATATTGATATAACCCATAATATAACGGCAAAGTTGGAATCACACCAATTAATTTGAATATAAAAGGTAGCGGTTCATCCTTCTCTTCATATAAACATAAAACAAAAACGGCACTCAAAGTCCAAATAATGCTAAACACGAAGATGCATTTCCAAACGATTGAGGTTAATATTTCTACATCGAAGACAAAACCAAATAGCCCTATCCACGTAATAATGGATACTACAAAATCAAACTTTTGAATTGGTGTTTGAAACATCCCTCTTATTAATGAAGTAATAGCTAATATCGCTACAATTACTAAATAAATTTTCCACAACATAATGATAAGCTCCTGTTCAATTTTTCACTTTCAATAAACCATACTTAATAAATAAGCTGGCATTATATTTTTCATAGAAATAATACAACGGATAACAAAATAAGAAGAAAATAAGTACGGTTGGTACATTGTCTATAATAGAAAAATATTTTCCTAGCAATTCTTTAGTGCTCTCACCAATCATAATAAACAGTGGGATTATACAAATTGCCGCTAATATTAAACATGGCGTTATCCTTATTTCTTTCAGCTTCACCTTACAATGTGGACACCTTAATGAAAAAAGATGTGGGATGTCGATAATATGTTGTGCAGTAATATTTCCTTCACACTGTGGGCATACAATTGTTTCTTTCATTTATAACTTCTCCTTTCTACTCACAAAAAAAAGCTCTATCGAATAGGGCTCTTTTTTCGCCTAATATACATTACTTTTGCTTATAACCAAGTAATACTGTAAATAAACTTATGTATAAAAGCAATACTACTTTCTCCCTAAAAAAAGAAACTGAATAAATACCGACGATACTTCGACAATTTCCTCGGAAATATTTCCTTTCTCCATATAATTTGATACACTACATATGAACAGACACTTGTATTACATAAACTAAAATAATAACTTACTGTACAAATTAAAAAGCACATTCTTCATATGAAGAATGTGCTTTTTAATTTATTAACGCTTAATCCAAACCGCACCTGCAGACTTATCCTCTGCTTGTCCAACAACTTGGAATTTAAGACCAAGATTTGGCACTTTTCGTCCTGCATCAGCAATTTGCTTGTTACTGTATACTTTTGAATCATCAAATGTTGTAACACCTTGTAATCCAGCATAATTAAACTGTCCACGTGTTAATGAATTTACACTCCATGCTGGTGTTTGATCAAATGAAAATGCAGCGTCTGCAATTTGCATGCCTGTATTACCGTACGCTGATTTCCCGTTCAAATTACCAACAAACGCTTCTGGATGAGAGTCTACAACCCCAAGGAAGCCTTCACCTGGATGCACCCCAACCCAGTTATCTTTGAAACTATCATCTGCATACCAAACGACAAGACCTGTATTGTATACCGGACCTCTTCCTGCTTTTAATCCATTATCTGATCCAGCGTAGTTTCTCCACTCTAAATAATAATAATGAGCTTTCTTCTCTGTCCCATCAGAAACAACGAATCCATTTAACTGCATTTTTGACTGTCCTTCTGCATCATCAGAGAATACACCTTGTCCGTCAACAGTTACACTTACATTATCCATCGCGAAACCTTTATATGTTACAGCTGGATCTGTAATGTAGTCGAATTGTAGTTTCACTTTCTTCCCTTTAAATTGACTTAAATCGTATGATTTATCAATCCATTTCCCATCTGTTGTATCTTTATCTCCTTGTACTACTTTTTCTCCAAGTCTATCAATTAATGTTTTTGTTCCATCTTCTGTTACTGCATGTACTTCAACAAAATCGCACTCTGCTTCTAACTCATAATTTGCTTTATAATCGAATTTTGCATGTGTTCCTTTTGTTAAATCAAAGAATGGTGTCTCTAGTGTTGTGTGCATATCATCTCCTCTTGTACTATAATATGCATGCTTTCCAAACTCAGGTTTAATCGTTTCAACACTCTTACCTGGCAAATTAACACGTACAACACCTGGACGATTTGATTTCGTAACACTTTGATCAATATATGTAGGAATTCCTACACCACGCTTAATTTTATCGTAATCTACTTCTAAAATTTTTGCCCAGTTGCCACCCATATTCTTTTGTAAGAAGTCTTTATTTTGTGGTGAAAAACTAGTCGGCTCTGTTCCTGCAATTTTTCCTGTCCAACTGCCTCCACTCATTAATGACCAAGCTTCAACAGGTGATCCAGCTCCAGTATATTTCGTATCATATTCATCCGGTAAACCAAGGTCATGTCCAAATTCATGTGCAAACACACCTACAGCGCCATCTTCTGGTTCAATTGTGTAATCATGCGCTGCTACTTTTCCACCAAAGTAATCTACCTTTGATTTTGTCCCTTCAATCGCTACTGGATCTGTAGCTAATTTTGAACGATGTGACCAAATTGCATCATCACCTAATTTACCGCCACCAGCTTCTTGACCAACACCAGAATGAATTACCATTAAATGATCAATTACACCATCAGGTTCATTTTGATTCCCATCGCCATTTGTATCATATCTATCGAATTGATCAAACTGAGATAAGTCTAACCCTTTCTCAGCAGCTGCATGTAAAGCTTCCTTCACTAAATCACGTGCACCTTTTGGACCTTTATTATCGTGACCACTACTACCATCAGCTCCATAATCAGATGCTTTTCCTGGAACAGTTAGCCACTCCGTTACATATCCGTCTGTCGTATAGCTACCGCCAGACTGCTCTTCATAATATTGTTTAAATGTTTTTACTTTCGAACCATCAAATAATGTATAAGGCTCATTACCAAACAACATCTTTTGATAATGTTCTCTACTAAAGTCTTTCGAATACATATAACCTGGTGTTTGATCAATATTATTATGTTTATAATCACTAAATTCAACGAGTAGCACTAATACTTTATCAGATCGAACAGATCCCTTATATGGAGCTTGCTTTGCCTTGGAAGTTGGAACTTGTCCATTCAATTGCTTTTTATTTGGTTCCGGCTTTTGCTCAGGGCTAACATTTTTTTCAGCCTTCTTTACGTTCTCCTTTTCTTCCATCTTTTTCTCTTTTACCTTTTTCACGAAATCAGATGCTTCTTTTGCCGTATCCTCTGGAAGAATTTCTTTATTCGCTTGATCTCCTTGCTTCTTTTCAATATACTGCTCGACAGCTTTTTTCGTTTCTTCTTTAGAAGATGCTGGATTAATTGTTCCTCTTTCTTTCAGCGCTTCCGCTAAACGATCTTCTTGAATTAAATTGTAATCAATTGGTGTTGTAGACACATTATCTTTTTCTTTCGCTGGCGTTTCTGCGTATGCTAACGGAGCACTCATTACAGATGTACATCCGATAATTGCCGCAATTGCTAACGTTGATAGTACTTTAAATGGAGCTTTTCTTTTCATCCTCTGTCTCTCCTTTTATAAAACTTAAAATTCAGATAAATAAGTGCGTTTAAATCGAAATCCCGGCTTTCTGCCCTCCCTATATAAAAAGGCATAATTCTATAAACGTTAAGCTTTCTGTTATAGAATCATGCCCTCCAGTTTTCTGGTCAGCCCCTCTATCTTTTTATCCCACTATTTGCTAGGCAGTAAGACTCCCACCTCAAAATTCAGCGAACCCGAGGAAGTTAATTGGGAGATAACTGCCCGTAAAAGCCCAATTGGCGAGGGCTAATAATCCGGTGGGGGATGAACAACCCCCATCACTGATTAAAGTGTTACTTTATATCGAAATATAAAAAATAAAGAGTGATTTGTATATATTAAATAGCTTATATTAAAAATTTAAAAGACAATATGCAAAATTGCATGAAAATTCCTTCAAATAAAAAAAGAACCCTAGTCAATTAAACTAGGATTCTCGATTTCATATTATTTCTCTTGTGTTTTTTCCCAATCAGCTAGGAATTTCTCAATCCCTTGATCTGTTAATGGGTGCTTCACTAATGAAGCAATTACGTTTGCTGGGATTGTTGCAATATGTGCACCATTTAGTGCTGCGTCAGTTACGTGAACGCTGTGACGTACAGATGCTGCAATGATTTCTGTTTCAATGCCGTGAATTGCAAAGATTTCTGCGATTTGGCGAATTAAGTCCATACCGTTATGACCGATATCATCTAGGCGACCTAAGAATGGTGAAACGTATGTCGCACCAGCGCGAGCTGCAAGTAATGCTTGAACTGCTGAGAATACTAATGTAACGTTTGTACGAATTCCTAAATCTGAAAATGCTTTTACTGCTTTTAAACCTTCCGTTGTCATCGGTACTTTTACAACAACGTTTGGAGCAATCTTCGCTAATTCTTTTCCTTCTTCAATCATTTTATCAGCTTCTAAGCTAATTACTTCTGCACTTACAGGTCCTTCTATAAAGCTGCAAATTTCACGAATACGCTCATGGAAATCTACGCCTTCTTTTGCTACAAGTGATGGGTTTGTCGTTACTCCAGCTACTACGCCTAATGCATTTGCCTCTTTAATTTCGTTAATGTTTGCTGTATCAATAAAGAATTTCATTTGTTATTCTTCCTTCCTAATTTTCATTTTATATTTATTTATTTTTTTTAATAAGCTCTAATTCAATCGGAATAGATTTGTCCACTTTTTTACCTTGTGTTATTTCTTTTGCTGTTTGCATCGCCTTCTCTCCGATTAATTCCGGTTTTTGAGCGACTGTTGCAGCCATACGCCCATCGTTAACCGCTTTCACAGCATCATCTGTTGCATCAAATCCAACAACTACTACATCCGTTTTCCCAGCAGATTTTAATGCCTCAAGTGCCCCTAATGCCATTTCATCGTTATGAGCAAATACCGCTTTAATATCGCTATTCGCTTGCAAAATATTTTCCATAACAGATAAACCTTTTGCACGATCGAAATCAGCTGCTTGTTTTGCTACTACTTTTAAAGACTTATCAGCTACGTTATGGAATCCTTTCCCACGCTCACGAGCAGCAGAGGATCCAGGGATTCCTTCTAACTCAGCAACGTTCGCTCCCCCGCCAACTAATTCACGAATGTAATCACTAGCCATTTGACCACCTTCGATATTGTTAGAAGCAATGTGCGAAACAACTTTACCTGAATTCGCAACGCGGTCTACTGTAATAACAGGAACATTCGCTGCATTTGCCGCACTTACTGCTGAAGCAACAGCATCTGAATCGGTTGGATTAATAACAACTGCGTCCACACCTTTTTGAATTAAATCTTCAACATCGTTCGTTTGCTTTGCTGCATCGTTTTGTGCATCAACAGCAATCAATTCAATGCCACTATCTTTCGCTTTCTTTTCTGCACCTTTTTTCAAAGTCACGAAAAATGGATTGTTTAAAGTTGAAACAGAGAATCCAACTTTAATAGTTTTATTTCGACCTTTATCGCTAGAATCCTTTGCCCATTCTGGTGGTTCCATTGAACAACCAGCAGTAATGACCATAATACATGCAACGAGTATAAGTAACCATTTCTTCATGAACTGTCCCTCCATTACGCTTCTTTTCGACGATCAATTAATACAGCTAGTAAGATTACAAGTCCTTTTACAACTTGTTGGAAGAAAGAAGATACACCTAATAAATTTAAACCGTTATTTAGTACACCGATAATAAGTACACCGATGAATGTACCAACAATCCATCCTCTTCCTCCAGAAAGACTTGTCCCTCCTAATACAACTGCTGCAATTGCATCTAATTCGTAAGAAGTACCCGCAGTCGGCTGTGCAGAATCTAATCGTGATGTTAAGACAATACCTGCAAGCGCTGCCAAGATTCCGGAAAGACCGTAAATCATTACTTTAATTCTCGTAACATTAATACCTGATAGTGCTGCTGCTTCTTCATTTCCACCAATTGCAAATGTACGGCGACCAAATGTCGTTTTCTTCAAAATGAAGTACAGCACTGCGAAAGCGATCATCATTGTAACAGCTGGTACCGGAATACCAAGAAAATAACCGCGGCCAAACATTTGGAACATTAAATGATCACCAAGACCAGTGATCGGACGTCCGTCCATATAAACAAGCGTCAACCCACGAAAAATAGTCATTGTTGCTAAAGTCGCAATAAATGGAGCTACTTTTCCTTTCGCAATGATGATACCGTTTACAATTCCCATTACAAGACCAGCAAGTAGTCCAACTGCCATTGCAAGGAACGGGTCCATGCCACTTGCCATCATTCCAGCAACAAGTGCACTTGATAATGCTAAAATAGAACCTACCGATAAGTCAATACCCCCTGTTAAAATTACAAAGGTCATTCCGAATGCAATAAGCGCATTAATCGATACTTGACGCAGTATATTAAATAAATTTGGAATTTCAATAAATGCTGGATTTAAAGCTGTAATTACGACAATAATTAATACTAAACCGATTAAAGAACCGAGTTGTTGTAATACATTCCCCTTCTTAGCCATCCTTACTCTCCCCCTGTAGCTAGTGCCATTATAGACTCTTGTGATGCCTCATCTTTCCCTAAAATACCGCCGACTTTTCCTTCATGAATAACAAGAACTCGATCGCTCATCCCTAAAACTTCGGGAAGCTCAGATGATACCATAATAACGGCATCTCCTTGTTCAGTCAGCTTATTCATAATAGAGTAAATTTCTTTTTTCGCTCCAACATCCACACCTCTTGTTGGCTCATCTAAAATGAGTAACTGCGGATGAATACCTAACCATTTCGCAATTACAATCTTTTGCTGATTTCCACCAGAAAGAGATTTCACCGCTTGCTCTCCACTAGATGCTTTCACATTAAGAAGTTTCATCATGTCCTCTGTAAACTGTTGTTCTAGTTCGTTACTAAGGACACTTCCCTTTGAAAGACTTTCTAAATTCGGTAACGCTAAATTTTCTCGAATTGAGAAATCTAACACTAATCCTTCAGACTTTCTATCCTCTGTAATGAAAGCAATTCTTTGTCTAATTGCATCTATCGGACTATCAATCTTTACTTCTTGTCCGTTTATAAAAATTTGTCCAGAGTCTAAAGGTTCATATCCAAATATCGCTTTCATAATATCTGTGCGACCAGCTCCCATCAAGCCAGCTACACCAAGAATTTCACCTTTTCTAACTTGAAACGAAACATTTTCAAATTTCCCCTTTTTCGTTCCGTTACGCATTTCAAAAATTACTTCACCAATTTGACTATTTCGCTCTGGGTAACGTTCACCAATGCTGCGCCCCACCATCATACTCACTACTTCATCAAATGACGTTTCCGGAATTAATCTTTTCCCTACATATTCTCCATCACGCAAAATTGTAATAGCATCACATATTGAGAATATTTCTTCCATGCGGTGTGAAATGTAAACGAATGAAACCCCTTCTTTACGTAACTTATTTATAACTGTAAAGAGCGTTTCAATTTCACGATCCGTCAGTGCCGCAGTTGGTTCATCCATAATAATAACGCTTGCGCTTGTCATCAATGCTTTCGCAATTTCAATAATTTGCTGTTGTCCAACTGATAGTTCTCCTGCTAACATAGCACCTTTTACATGTAATCCTAGCTCCGCCAATTGCTGCTGCGCAATCGCGTTCATTTGACGAGTACGTAAAATACCTGTTTTCCCATACATTAACTCTTTACCGAGAAACATATTTTCAGCTACTGTTAAATTTGGCAATATGTTCAGTTCTTGATGTATAAATGCAATGCCGTACTCTTCCGCTTCTTTCGCATTTTTAAAAGTGCGTTCTTGCCCATCAATCGTGACTGTTCCACCATCTTTTGTATATACACCTGTTAAAATCTTCATGAGCGTCGATTTACCCGCTCCATTTTCCCCCATCAATGCATGGACTTCTCCTGCTTCAATCATAAACTGTGCATTCTTCAAAACAGGATTTCCACTGAACGCCTTTGAAATGTTTTTCATTTCAATACGCATTCTCATCACTTCCCTTTATTAAAAAATCACGCCTGCATGTAAAATTACATTGGCATAAGGCGTAGCCTCTCCTGTACGGATAATTGCCTTCGCTTTTTTTGTATTTTCTTTAAATTGTTCATGTGATACATATTCAAATGCTGGTTCTTTTAATTGCAGCTCAATCTCTTTATTTACTTCCGCATTATTGATAATGACTTCTTCTGCTAACGTCACTTTTTCAATTGCCATATCATCAGCTACAACTTGTAATACATCTAAAAAACTCGGCTTTCCAAGTTCAACAGCTAAATCAATTCGCTTTACTCCATCAGGAATCGGTAATCCACAATCAGCAATTACAAGCGTATCTGTATGTCCGAGTGAAGCCAGGACTGCCGCAATCTCACTGTTTAATACACCGTGCTTTTTCATCCGACAATCACCTGCACTTCACGTACTCTATCTCTCGTCGGCATACCGCCTTGTGCCCCAAGTTTTGTTACAGAAAGGCCTCCAGCAATATTCGCAAAACGAATTGCTTTTTGAAGCGTTTCTCCTTCAGAAAGTGCAACTGCTAACGCACCATTAAATGTATCACCAGCTCCAGTCGTATCCACTACATCAACAGCAATGCTAGGAATATGTAGAATCTCCGTACCATTATGGAAACGAACACCGTTAGAACCTTCTGTCATCAATAGTTTATTTGGATATTTCGCCAGTAAATCTTCAATTGGTGATGTAAAATCATCTAATACAATGCGGCACTCATGTTCATTTGGCGTAATATACGTTGCCTTTTCTAATATGTCTTCTGATAACACTTGTGCTGGCGCTGGATTCAACATAACTGGAATTTTATGTTCTTCGCAAATAGATAGAACATACTTTACTGTTTCAAGCGGAATCTCTAATTGTAGAACAACCATATCAGCTTTTACGAGAAGATCTTTTGAACGATCTACAACCGATTCATTCACAAGAGCATTTGCTCCTTGTACGACAACAATACTGTTATCCTCTTCTGCTAAAACGATATGAGCAATTCCTGTCGTTCCATCTGTAACCGGTACCACATAGTCGATAAAAACACGTTCGTTCTCTAAATTTTTTCTAACTACTGTTCCGTAATCATCATTTCCTACTGCTCCAACCATTGCTACATTGGCACCTAATCTAGCTGCAGCAACTGCTTGGTTCGCCCCTTTCCCTCCTGGGATCGTATGAAATGCTTCACCAATTACTGTTTCTCCTGCTTTCGGCCGTTTCTTTGAAACAGCCACTAAGTCCATTGAAATACTACCTACTACTGCAATATTTGGCATCTGTTTCATCTCCTTACTTCGTTGTATTTCTTTCTATAATTTTAATCGGTAAACGATAGTGTTTCTCTTCCAATGCATTTCCTTCCATTTGCTCTAACAACAACTCTGTTGCAATTTTCCCCATCTCATATATTGGCTGTGCAACAGTTGTAATAGATGGGTACATCATTTCTGTTAAAGAAATTCCATCGAATCCGATAATTTGTAAATCGTCAGGAATAGCCATTCCTTTTTGAAGTGCAGCCTTTACAATACCAATTGCAATTAAATCATTCCCAGCAACAATACCATCAATATGCGGGTATTCTTCTAATAATTCCATTGCTACACGCGCACTATTTGCTGGGTCAAATGTACTCTCTGCAATCATATATGAAAGATTATTTTGCGTAATGATATCTACAAAACCTTCAAAACGCTCATTTGCTGTACTTACATCACGTGGTCCACGAATATGTGCAATATGTTTGCATCCTTTATCTATTAACAACCTTGTCGCATCCTGACTTCCTGCATAGTTATCAGCATATACAGTAGGAATACGCTCATTAAACATACGGTCAATCGCAACGACTGGAACTGATAAATTCATGTAATTTATACTATTTTGTGGATTCGTTGCTACAATAAATCCATCTACATTATTTTGTCTAAGTACATCAATGTATTGTTTCTCTTTTTCTAAACTTTCATCAGAGTTACAAAGGACAACTGTGTAACCTTGTTTATGTGCTACATCTTCTACGGCACGTGCAACTTCTGGAAAGAATGGATTCACGATATTTGGAACTACTAACCCAATTAAACGAGATTTTTTATTATATAAAGAACGCGCTACTGTACTAGGTTTATAATCTAGCATTTCAATTGCTCGTTCTACTTTCTTTAACGTATCCTCATGAACATATCCATTTTTATTTAACACTCTGGAAACGGTCGCAACAGATACTCCCGCTAATTTCGCAACGTCTTTAATCGTACTCATTCTCTTTTCTCCTCATTTCATGTAACCGTTTACAGAAAATAATATAACGCATTTATAAAAATACGTCAATCATTTCTCACAAAAAAGCTTTTAAGGTTATACTCAAAAAAGCATCGCCTAATGGCGATGCTTTTTCATTACGTATATGATACAGTTTTTTCTTGTTCTTCTACAGCAGGCTTTTCAGCATCTTTTTTACGATCCGACAGTTTAATTTTCTGTAAGAAAATCGTAAAAATAGCGCCTACTACGATAAATACTAATCCTGTTAAGAATACAGTATGAAGTGAGTCTACTAAAGAATTTTTCAAAATTGGTACGATACTGTTAGCAAATGCTTCTGGCATTTGTTTTAATGCCTCTGGACTAAATAGCATCGAATATAAACCTTGTGGGTCTGTATGAATCATATCTTTAAATTTTGTTACCATTTGTCCCGCTTCTTTCGGGAATGTATCTAATACAGGTACTAACTTATTTGTTAATGTTGTACCTGACGTGTTATTCATAATTGATCCTAAAATTGTAATACCGAATGTCCCACCGATTTGACGGAAAAACTGACTTGATGATGTTACGACACCAAGGTCTTTTTTCGGGAAGCTTTCTTGTAACGCTAATGTTAATGTCGGCATTACAAGACCCATGCCTAAACCGATAACCATCATATAAGAAGTTGCAGTCAGTTTAGTTGTGTGCATATCCATCGTTGTTAATAACCAGAAACCACCAGCCATAATAAGCATTCCTGCGATAATTTGTGGTTTTACACCGACTTTTAATACAAGTTGCCCACCAATAATACTCATAACAATCATTGTAATCATCATCGGTGTCATAATCGTTCCCGACTCAGCAGCACTTACTCCTACAATACCTTGCATGAAGAATGGTACGAACATAATCGCACCGAACATTCCGATACTCATAAAGAATCCAATCGCATTAAGTATTGTAAACGTACGGTTTTTAAAGAAATGCATCGGTAAAATTGGTTCTTCAGCTTTCGTTTCAACGATAACGAAACTAATGATACCAATTACAGCTAGTGCAAATAAACCGATAATTTGCCAAGAATCCCATGCGTAATCTTTTCCGCCAAACGTTAACGCAAGTAATAAACTTACAACACCGAGAATCATCGTAAAGATTCCAGCGATATCAATTTTAATTGGTCCCGTTTGTTTATGTGATTTTAATCCCATTGCGATAAAGACTGTTGCTAAAATACCAACTGGTAAATTAATGTAGAATACCCATCTCCAGTTCACTGCGTCTACAATCCAACCACCAACTTGTGGTCCAATTACAGAAGCAAGACCGTATAACGCACCAAAAATACCTTGCCATTTCGCACGTTCTTTTCCCGTGAACATGTCTCCAATAATAATCATAGCCATCGGCATCATAATACCGCCACCAAGACCTTGAATACCACGGAAAATAATTAATTCTGTCATACCATTTGCCATACCACATAACGCTGAACCAATCATAAAAATAACTAGCCCTGTTATATATACGTTACGACGCCCAAGTAAATCCGCTAATTTACCTGCAATTGGTACGACTGTCGTTGATGTTAACATATAAGCTGTTGTTAACCATGTCATTAAGCTTAGTCCGCCAAGTTCACCAACGATACGCGGCATCGCTGTACCAACGATTGTTCCGTCTAACGCAGCAAATAGCATCGCAATTACTAAACCAATTAACAACAACTTTCTATTTGTATTGCCTTGTTGCTCCATGTAATCTCCTCAATTCCTCTTATTTATTCTCTTTTTTCTCTTGTGTCCCGCAAATAATGGTTTCTAACTTTTCAAAGAGGCGCAACAAATCTTCTCGTTCTTGTAATTCTAATTGTGAAAAGTATTTTGCGATATGCTCATTACGAGCTGCCATCGCCTCTTTTACTGTATTTTTCCCCTTTTTCGTTAGCTCAATGACAACAACACGGCGATCATTATCATCGTGATAACGCTCTACTAACTCATGATCAATTAAACGGTCGATCATTACTGTAATCGCGCTCGGTTTTACGTACATTTTCTCCGCCAATTGTGTCGCTCTTGAAGCTCCGTAATGATCTAAAATCTTTAAAATATAAAATTGCGGTGGTGTAAGTCCTGATGCTTGCATTTGTTCCAATAGCTCTGTTTGCATTTTCTTTCCTATAGCGAATGTAAGAGCTTGAATCTTATCAATATGAGTCATATCATTTGGCATGTTATCCACCTCTTATTTAAACAATAAAATATTTAACGTATTTAAATATTAATCCCGCGAACAAAATCCGTCAATACCTTTTATTCATAAAAACGTTTACATTTTTGTCACAAAGTTGTATAATTTTCGTCGAAGTTAATATTGACAGTCACGGAGAATCGGAGTATACGGCTATGAATCATAAAAAAGGGAACTTTTTTATATTTCATGGCCTTTTTATATTCTCTCTGTCTTAAACGCTTCCAATTAATTAGGGGAGGATTTTCATTTTATGTTTTTCACACAATTATTTAAACCTGCGCCCCATGCAGAACGCTTACCAGCTGATCGCATTGATAGCGAATACCGTAAATTACGTTTACAAGTATTTTTAGGTATCTTCATCGGTTATGCAGGTTACTACTTTGTTCGAAAAAACTTTTCACTAGCAATGCCATACTTAATTGAACAAGGCTTTAGTAAAGGGGAACTTGGGGTTATCCTTTCAGCAGTATCTATCGCTTACGGATTAAGTAAATTTCTTATGGGTATCGTATCCGACCGTTGTAATCCTCGCTACTTTTTAGCAGCTGGGCTATTTTTATCAGGTATCATTAATATTATTTTCGGCTCATTTTCTTTCATTACAACGAGCATTATACTTATGTTTGTACTTCAGTTTTTAAATGGATGGGTACAAGGGATGGGATGGCCTCCTTGTGGTCGTACGATGGTTCACTGGTTCTCTATTAGTGAACGTGGTACAAAAATGTCTATTTGGAACGTCGCTCATAACGTCGGCGGCGCACTTATGCCTTCTCTCGTTACATTAGGCTTATACTTCTTTGCAAATGACTGGAAAAGTATATTTTACTTCCCAGGTATTCTTTCAATTTTAGTTGGTATTTATGTATTGATTACGATGAGAGATACACCCCAATCTTGTGGATTACCGTCTATTGAGGAACATACTGGCGAATATCCATCAGGTGAAAAAGTGAAAGATCGCGAACGCGAACTTTCGGTAAAAGAAATTTTATTTAAATACGTACTAAACAATAAATTTTTATGGTACATCGCTATAGCGAACGTTTTCGTATATTTCGTACGTTACGGCGTTGTAGACTGGGCTCCTACTTATTTAGTAGAGGAAAAAAGCTTTACTCATAGTAGCTCACGTACAGCTTACGCTCTATATGAATGGGCTGGTATTCCAGGTACACTTCTTTGCGGATGGATGAGTGATAAACTATTTAAAGGACGCCGCGCACCTGCTGGTATTTTATTTATGGTCGGTGTATTCATTGCCGTTCTTGTTTACTGGCTAAATCCTGCTGGTCACCCAATCATTGATAGTATCGCACTTGTTTCCATTGGATTTTTAATTTACGGACCTGTTATGCTAATTGGTCTTCACGCACTTGACTTAGCACCAAAGAAAGCTGCTGGAACTGCAGCAGGCCTAACTGGTTTCTTTGGTTACCTAGGCGGAGCTACTTTTGCTAGCGCAGCTATGGGCTTTATTGTAGATGCATTCGGATGGGATGGCGGATTCATTTTATTACTTGTATCTTGCGTACTTGCAATGTTCTTCCTTGCCCTTACTTTAAATACAGGATCTGCAAAGTCAAAACAAGCTTAAGCAAAATATAAATATGTAAACAAACATAAAAATAGCTCTTAGCGTTTATTCTATACGCTAAGAGCTATTCTTTATTTACAGCACTTTTCTTACTAGCTATAACAATCAATTCCTTCCCTACTATAAAATTAAAAAATTTGATGAAATACCTTTATTAATACAGCTAACGTAACAGATGCAGCAAATCCCCCTAAACAAATTAAGCTTACCCCTTGACTATATGATAAATTTTGAAATGATTTCATACCTTCCATCCTCCCTATCTCCCCTTTGATACTTTTATTTTACCAATGGGAAAATTTTCATAACATCGATTTTCCTAACAACAAACTTACAAATTTGTAAGTTAACATCTTTTCAACTTATATATCTAGTATTTCCACAAAAGGATGTCATTTATACATAAAAAAAGACCTCGGGTATCCCAAAGTCTTAGTTACGTGCTATTTCATTTTATTTTATAATCATTACTGGACATTTCACTCGTTTTGCTATTTTATGACTTACGCTACCAAGCATCATTTCTTGTAATGTATTTAATCCTCTGCTCCCAGCAATAACAAGATCTATATCCCCTGTATTTACATATTGAACGAGCGTATCACCAGGATCACCATGCAGAATCGTAAATTTATAAGAAATCTTCTCTTCCTTTAATAATCCTTCAATCTCTTTTAATTTATCTTTCCGACTAGCTGATATTGTTTCAAAATCTGTTTGTCCGTGTATAATATCTGATTTTGCTGTTCTATTATCTACGACATATACAATTTCAACATTTGCTTCTTCACTACATTTCGCAATATGTATTGCATGCTCCGCTGCCCGAAGTGCATGTTCAGAACCATCACATGCTAATATAATTTGTTTGTACATATGCTGAATCCCCTTTTCGTTATCCTACTCGTATTATATAATAAAGCCCCCTAAAAAGGAGGCTTTTAACTAGCAATTCTTTTATTATAAGTTGCTAAATTTGCAACAAGTTTTGAGCTACGTTCATTTAATCCCGTTATACTTACTTTCACACCACTTTGTTCATACTTCATGATAACTTTATCAATTGCGGCCACTGCTGAATCATCCCATACGTGTGCATGAGTAAAGTTCATTTCAATTTCTTTTACATCTTCATCAAATGAAAAAGCATTTATAAAATCTGCCGTAGATGCGAAGAATAGTTGGCCATGAATTTCGTATATTTTCTTATTTTCAATATATAAATGTTTCACGTGAATCTTTGCCATGTTGAATGCAAATAAAACAGCACTAATTACTGTCCCGATGATCACGCCTAATCCTAGATTGTGGGTGATAAGAACAACGACAACCGTTACGATCATGACGAACGCATTTCCTTTTGGCACTTTATGAATCGTCGCTACAGAGTTCCAATCAAATGTTCCAATTGAAACCATAATCATAACTGCAACTAAAGCTGCCATCGGAATATGAACAACATAATCACCTAAAACAAATAGTAATACGATTAAAAATCCGCCCGCTATAAATGTTGATAAACGCCCTCGTCCACCTGACTTAATGTTAATAACAGATTGGCCAATCATTGCACATCCTGCCATTCCTCCGAAAAATCCAGCAACAATGTTCGCAATCCCTTGTCCACGTGCCTCTTTATGTTTATTACTTTCCGTATGCGTCATATCATCTAAAACTGAAGCTGTTAATAATGATTCTAGTAAACCGATAATTGCAAGCATAACTGCATAAGGTAAAATAATCCCTAATGTCTCAAGTGTAAAAGGCACGTCAGGAATACTAAAGAACGGTAATTCTTTCGGCAGGCTTCCCATATCTCCTACTGTTTTCAACTGTAATCCGCTTATAAGTGCAATACTCGTCACAATAATAATTGAAATAAGCGTAGACGGCACAGCCGTTGTAATACGTGGAAATAAATATATAATTGCAAGTCCTAATACAACGAGTGCATACATTTGCCAAGTTGTATTTTTAAAATGTGGCAATTGCGCTGTAAAAACTAAAATTCCAAGTGAATTTAAAAAACCACTCATAACAGATTTCGGAACAAACTTCATAAATGAGCTCAGTTTGAACACGCCAAAAATAATTTGGACAATACCTGTTAATATTGTTGTAGCAAATAAATATTGCAAACCATAATCTTTAACGAGCGTTACCATTAATAATGCCATTGCACCTGTTGCAGCTGAAATCATTCCAGTTCTTCCGCCAACAAATGAAATGGTAACTGCAATACAAAAGGCGGCGTATAGTCCAACTGTCGGATCCACGCCTGCAATAACAGAGAAGGCTATCGCTTCAGGGATTAATGCTAAAGCAACGACAATTCCTGATAACACGTCCCCTCTCACATTAGAAAACCAGTCATTTTTTATCGTTTGAAACAAAATACCACTCCTCTACTCCTTTATCATTTGATTTTCTCCATAAGAAAATCTAGCCGACTGCACGAAGGCTATTATATAACGAGGAAAGGATATTGCGCTATGTAAAAGTTTCCTAAAAAAAGACGCTATCTTCATAGCGTCTTTTCTCGTTTCATTAATGTCCACCGTGACCTTGACCACTTTCCTGAACAATTTCTAATCTCTCATCTAATATTCCTTGTGTTTCAAATGAAATATTACTCGTACTACCTAAAAGGAAGCCATGGTTATACGGTCCCAGTGTTGGGTCATCTTTAAACTTCGGCTGAATACTAGCAAGGAAGTCATAAACTGGTTGCGAAGCTTTACCTTCCCCCAGCAAGACAACAGGTGAGTGTTTACCCATATGTGAAAAAGGTGCTCCTGCAATTGCTAAGTCTGGTGTTTCGCTTGAAACAAATGACAAACCGTGACCTGGTTTTGTGAATCCCCAGCCGAATTTTGTTTTTTCATCTTTAAACTTCGCAAATGCGATAGAATTTTCTACTGGTGTCTCTCCACTAATACGCGTTACTTTCCCATATTTACTTAACTCTCGTTCTACTTCTTTTGACACGATTTTCTCTGGTCCTAACACATATATATTCGCTTTATCTTTTCTCATCTTTAACGCCTCAATTGTCGCTTCTGGCACTTTATTCTTTTCTGTATAGAGTAGTGGCTCTGGCATATGAGAAATCCAGTTTACAGCTGGTGTTGTATACAAACGTCCTTCTTCTTCAGACGAACCGACAATAACGCTATTTGGATAGCTTCCTGTTATATCGGCATATTCTTTATCAACAGCTTTAGCAAATATAGCTGGATCCGTTTCTTTTATTTGCTTTACTTTATATTCTTTTAATTGCTCAAGGATAGATGCACCTACATCCCCCATCACCATAATTTGTGTTCCATCTTTCGTTCCGAGCGGATTTAATCGTTTTATTTCTTTTAACGTCATTTCAGGTACCTTTTCTTTTTCTATAAATAAAATCGGCCCATTATTCGGATGGTGAATAAGATCCGCACTCGCAATACCTAATTGCCACTCATTTACTGGTACTAAAATAATAGCGCCTGGCTGATTCTCTTGATGCGTTGCTGGCCATATCGTTTGCGAAGTTAGTACTGCCATTTGCAATGGATCATTTGTATTTAATCTCGTTATATTTTTTAAACTTGTTGTTAATAAATCATTAGATGCCCCTTTATTCATTTCTTTCGGCGCAGTTACCTCTTGATTCATTTTCATCTCTTTTTGCTCTGTTTTCTTCTCTTTTGTAGATTCATGGTTTTTATGGTCTGTATTCGTTTGTCCGCATGCAGCAAGACCAACTGCTGTAATTATTGTTATCCCAAAAACTCGGGTCACTTTTTTCACTATACCGCCTCCGTATCAATCGTTTTCGAGCCAATATCATTACCTAAATTAGAATTTCACCTTTACAATAACAAGCAATTCTGAAGAAATTATGCAGATGCATGATAATCTGCACCATTTCTTCATGATTTTGACTTACAATTTAAGTAATAACTAAAAATGCGGAGGTACTCTATGGTCGATATACTACTCGTAGACGATGAACCGAGAATGCTTGAATTATTAACGCTTTATCTTACTCCAATCGGATATAACTGCGTATGTGCGACGTCAGGAGAAGAAGCTATTTTACATATAGAAAACCGAAACTTTAAATTTGTTTTACTCGATATTATGATGCCAAAGATGGACGGATGGGACACGTGCAAAAAAATCCGCTCATTTAGTAACGTTCCTATTATTATGGTTACCGCTCGTGATCAAACAGTAGATGTCGTCCAAGGATTAAAACTCGGAGCGGATGATTACGTAACGAAACCTTTCCATGAAGAGGAACTTTTCGCAAGAATTGAAGCTGTTTTAAGGCGCACAAATGAACATAAACAAATCCAATATCACGGCATTCTATGGGATGAGACGAAGCACTTTGCTTCTGTATATAATGAAGAACTTCTTCTCACACCAATCGAATTCTCTTTACTCGGATTATTTTTACGCCATGTAAATTATGTATTAAGCCGTGATCAGCTCATTGAACGAATTTGGGGATTAAACACAAATACCGAAGATCGCACAGTCGATTCACATATTCGTAATTTGCGTGATAAATTGCGAAAAGCAAATTTCCCTATTGATCATCATTTAAAAACTGTGTACGGGGTAGGTTACAGGTGGGTTGATACCGAATATTTAGGAGCGAAACGATGAAGCGAATTTCTATTCAATTCGGATTTTATTTTTTAATTGTTACACTTTTAATCGAAAGCGTCCTCTTTGTTTTGCTCTATTATAGTCTTGTAAACAATAGAGTGAATGAAGAAATGACTGCTCTATTAAAACGAGGAAATAGTCATCGAGATGTACTTGAAAAATATTATGATAAACAAACAATCTCTCACGTTGCATTAATGGAGTCTGAAGCTGAAACTACTGTTGTTATTACAAATGCAAATAAAGCAGTACTAGCTAAATCTAACGAAATAAACACGACTATAAAAAATCATATTAGTGGAATGCAAACTCGAACCGACCATAACGGAGCTATTATAGAAAATCATTGGAAAACATCTAATTATATTTGTACAGTTAGCCCCATTGTAGTAGGTGGAAAACATGAGGGCTATGTGTACATGTTTCTTGGAACTGAATCAATTGAAGAGATGGTTAATAGGCTAACAAAACAATTCATTATTGCCGGTATCATCACATTTCTACTAACAGTCATCACCATTTTTCTATTATCCCGTTTATTAACAAAGCCATTGTTACACATGAAACATGCCACTGAAAAAATGAGTAAAGGTGATTTATCCGTTTCATTAACGACTACTCGAAATGATGAAATTGGTGAACTCGCACAATCTATTCAAACGCTCGCAAATGATTTACATTATATGAAAACGGAAAGAAGTGAATTTCTAGCAAGTGTTGCTCACGAATTACGTACACCTTTAACATACGTAAGAGGTTACGCTGACATTGCCTTAAAAGACAGCACACCTCCTGAACAACGTTTACGATATTTATCTATTATAAAAGATGAGTCTGATTATATTACGAACTTAGTTCAAGATTTATTTTCACTCGCTCAAATGGAACAACATAACTTTTCTATTCATGTAAACGAGGTACAATTACACACCTTCCTTACTCGCATAGCCGAAAAAGTAAATGCAATGTATAAAGAAAGACACATTAAAGTTTCTTTCACTTGTCCTCCTACACTGTTAGTCAACTTAGATGAACAGCGATTTGAACAAGTTATAATAAACATTTTAAATAACGCTTATAGACATTCAAAAGAGCATTCTCATATCAACATTTCTGTTACAGAAGAATATAAGCATATTTCCATCAACATTGAGGACGACGGTGAAGGTATTCCCCCTGAAGACCTCCCTCACATTTTCGACCGCTTTTATCGTGTTGATAAAGCAAGAACACGAGCTACAGGCGGAACCGGTTTAGGGCTTTCTATCGTGAAGGAAATCGTAGAACTACACGGCGGGAATATTACAGTCACAAGTGAAGTTGATCATGGATCTTGTTTTACAATTTCATTGCCATCTATAAAGAAACACCACTACTATGAGTAGTCGTGTTTCTTTATCCTTTAAGATTTCACTTTATAATATAGATTTACAAATTGCCCAAAACGTTTCGTATCCGTTAAAGTTAAATTGATTTCCGGGTTCTTGTCTTGAAATAACGGAACTCCAGAACCTAATATATGCGGTGTGATCGTGACAACATATTCATCAATTAGATTATTCTTAAAGAACTCTCTTAATAAACTCCCTCCACCAACCATCCATATTTTAGATCCTTCCTGCTCTTTCAAACTTTTCGTAAACTCTACTACATCTTCATTTACAAACTCCACATGTTCGTTTGAGCCTTTTTCCGAGTTAGAAAAAACATAACATTTTTTATCTACATACGGGAATGTTTCCGTATGCTCTACTACATAATCGTACGTTCTTTTTCCCATAATTATTGTATCAATCGTTTCGTACATTTCTGTATAACCGTTGTCTCCCTCTCCTTCCGTTTCCATTAACCACTGTAAATCATCATCTTCTTTCGCAATAAATCCATCTAAGCTCGCCGCAATAAATAAAACAATTTCACGTGACATATTTTTTCCTCCTTACGTTTCATCTTGATAAAATTATGATGTAAGCAATATACTAACAGTAAAACATGACAATTAATGTCATATTAAAAAGAAACAGGTGGTATATTTGTCAAAAGCTAAACGCTTATTAGATATTCTTATATTTGCTTCTGCGAAAAAAACATTTACAGCGCAAGAAATAGCTGATGAATTTAATATTTCCGTTCGTACTGTTCATAGATACATTTTAGATTTAAGTGATATGGGGTTACCTATTTATGCTGAACAAGGTCGTAACGGAGGATATAAAGTATTAACGAATAGGGTCATTCCGCCTATTTTATTTACCGAAGAAGAAGCCGTATCCATCTTTTTTGCTTTTCAATCTTTAAGCTACTATCGAGACTTGCCTTTCAATACAGAAATCAATTCTGTTACTCATAAACTGTATAGCTCTCTTCAAAACGATGCGAAAGCGAAAGTTGATAAAATCCGCTCTTATATCGCCTTTTGGAATCCTAAGAGAACAATTGATACACCACTTTTAAGAGAAGTGTTAACAGCGGCTATTGAAAATAAAAATTTACACTTTCAATACGAATCTAAATCAGGGATAAAAACAAAACACGTTCACCCTATCGGTGTATATGCTCACGATGGTTTATGGTATTTGCCATCCTATGACTTTAGCAGGCAGAAAGTATTACTGTATCGTGTTGATCGTATTCTTTCTATACTATACACGGAAGAAAACGAAGATACTTTTATGAATTTAGAAGAATGGTTTGCCTCTAACTCTAACGTAATAAACATTCCTACTCAGTTACATGTTTTACTCACAACCGAAGGCGTACGTCAATGTAAAAGCGTTCCTTACCTTGAAGAGTTCGTTGAAGTAAACGAAGATGGGACAGGATATATACACTCAACAATTGATAAAGGTGAAATCCATTTTATTACGCCTTTATTTTATAGACTGGGAAAAGATGCACGAGTTTTAGAACCGAGAGAATTGATAGATGGTTTACGTATACGTGCGAAAGAAATTTTAAATATGTATGAAGACTAAAAAGCTGCTAAATATAAGCAGCTTTTTAGTCTAGTTATTCCTATTGTTTTATTATTGACGAATATCGAACCACCAACGATTTTTCGCATTCATATTCTCCGTCCCACTAAACCCACTGTAACGGAAAGCATCAAGGAAGATTGAATCTAGCTTATCCTCATCTACAAAATAACCTAAGTTAACTTTTACCGTTTGTCCTGGTCGGATACTGCCAATATTGTAAAAACTTTTTCCGTCTCCATGAGGTTCTAAATAATCAACTTCACCCGTCATAATATTTCTTTCTGCAACTCCATCTTTCCCAGCATAATTCCATACATTACCTTTAGATTTAAGCACTTGTATGGATGGAGTCATATAAATTTCTTCTGTTGCCTGTTTACCTATATTTTTCACTGTTGTTGTCAGGTAGACAAATTTAGGATGAACTAATTTTGACTCTACTAATTGATCAATTGAATCTTTACCATTTCCAATTTTATATTTATCCCGTCTATATGGTATCAATTGTCCAGCTTGATCCAAAGCTTGATCCAAAGCTTGATTCTTGCTTAGTATCCCTAAGCCCATTTCATTAAAGTTCTCTTGTTTAAAATCTTTGATTGAATCAAAGACTTCAACTTTTTCTATCACATATTCAACTTGGCTGTCATCCATCGTTATCGTGACTGGAACTTTTTTCCCTATATGAAATAGCCGTTTGCTATCTTTTTTCAAAGGAATCACCTTAGTTTTTTTAGGTTCATCTGCTTTGCTAAAACGATTTTCATCATATTCTACTATATGTGATGCCTTTTCTTTTGACGTAGGCTCAAGTGAAATGCTCCCTAACACTTCCATCATTTGTTCTTCGTTTATATCGGATCCAATATAACTCTCTAACATAATCCCTTCTTTCTCAAAAAAGAGAAAGACCTTTCTGTCAAACATTACATTGTTGTTTCCTGTTTCTTTATGGACAATTACTGCTTTCCTACCATTTATCTCTTTTTCTTCGTAACTTTTCGAATACAGAGTTTGAAAATCTGTATTTTCCCCTACCCTCCGAAGAGCGAATGAAAATCCCCCCATTGCGTAGTTATCTTTAAATGAATATTTCATAGCACTGTCATCAATTGCTTCCATATTTTCTGGCAATTTACCAATCTTCAACTTATACCACTTATCACTCTTTTTCGAATCCTTATTTGTTACTGAAACATTTACTTCGTAATTTTGTTTTTGGACAATCATATTATAAACTTTCACTGCCCCAAAAACGGTTGTCGGCATGCCAATCAATAAGCAAGCAGCAGCGATTAACATACGATGTTTTTTACGCTTTTTCTGCGGTTGTCCGTCTTTCAGCTGCATTTCCTCCATAAACAATTTCTTTTTGCGCGTATATGTATGTGAAAATTCATGCTGTTCTTCGAGTTTATCAAAATCATCTAAAGCAATTTTTTCAGCAAGTTCATATATTTCTTTGGAGTTCTTTGAATTCGTCATGTTGTATACCTCCTATCATATTTTGAACTCGTTTTCGAGCGCGTTCAAACTGCTTACGGACATTGGCCTCCGTTATCCCCATGACACTTGAAATTTCTTGATACGTTAAGTTATAGAAGACTTTGTACTTAAACACCTGTCTGTTCGATTCATTTAACTCTTTTAGCAATGTATCAATTTGAACCTCAGACATTTTACGTTTTTCCCACTCTTCAATATTTTCATCTACTGCTTCTATTGATTCTCTTTCATATTCTTCTAAAAATGTTTCATGTCGTTTATTTTTTCGGTAACTATCAATCGCCTTATTTTTCGCGACCCTCAAAGTGTAGCGTTTAAGCTCTTGAGTGTTCAAGCTATGGAGCTTTTCCAAGTTCTTATAAAGAGTAATAAACGTCTCTTGAACTGCATCTTCAGCCTGCTGAATATTATTTAAAATAGAATACGCTACATAATAAACTTTTTGTTCGTACAACTCGTATAGCTCTTCCATCTTTTCATAATCGTTGTTTGTAACTTTCATATAATTCCTCCTCTCATTCTATATAACGAATGAGCGATATACTTTGTGACACTGCAGCATTCTTTAATAGATAAAATTTAATAATAGAATAAACAAAAGCCCAATTTCTCTATTTCAACTGAGAAATCGGGCTTTTGTTTATTAGAATTTTCCTGACTGTCCCCTTAAGAATATCACTCTTACGCCTTTTCGGGATGCAGTATGTTCTCTATCGCTTCTTTTAACAATGTCTTTGTTTCTTCAAAGTTATGATTCTGTTTTTCTCCAGGTTGTACCGTATAAAACTCGGCAAACGAGCGCTCTTTATATCTTGGTACGACATGCATATGGTAATGCGTTAACTCATTAAAGATTCCACCATTTTGACAAATTGTAACTCCATCTGGTTTATATAATGACTTAATCGCTTTTGTAATAAGCTTTGAAGCATCCATAATTGATTTCGCTACAACGTCATCTAATTCGTCCACTTCTACAACATGCTGCTTTGGCACAATTAAAGTATGTCCTGAATAGAAAGGTTCATGATCTAAAAAGCATGTTACATACTCATCTTCATATACTTTATATATTTCTTCCTCTTCGTTTGCTAATTTACATCCTAAACATTCCATCATACTTTCCCCTTTATTAAAAACATAAAAACGTGAGAGCCGTAGTCTCACGTTTTTATGTTTCACTTGATTAGTTCAATTGTTTCCGTAACCTTTATACTATCTTTTACAGATTGAACAATCGTACAATTTTTCACTGCAAGCTGTAACGCCTTGTCCAACTGCTCTTCTGTAATGTTTTGTGCTTTGATTTTATAGTGCAAATGAACACTTTCAACTGGTTTTGATAAAGCTTCACTTCTACCAATTTCGGTTTCAATTGTAAACGTATCGTATGTAATACGTTTCTTTTCTAAAATTGTTCGGAAGACAATTGCACTACATCCTGCGATAGAAGAAACGAGTAATTGTAACGGTGAATACCCATTTTCTTTTCCAATCGCTAATTGACCGTACGATAAATCTGCTTCTATATCATCGTGTTTGATTGTTAGTTTCATTTGTTTTTTCCATCTCCACTTTCATCGGTTTCTTCCGTTTCTTACTCATATAATAATATATGTAGCAGAAAATGATAAATGGAATACCACAATATAACGCCATTCTTTGTTCAGGAATAAACGCTAAACTAATAACAACGATGCTATTTGTAATTAAAGCTAAAATTGGAACAATCGGGTATAGTGGTGTTCTATACTTTAAGTCCTCTAATTTCCCTCCGCCTTTTATATACTGACTTCTAAAACGAAGTTGCGATAGCGCAATAATGATCCAACTTGAAACAGCCGATAAACCAGCTATCGATAATAAGTACATGTACACTGTATCTTCTGCAAGGAAACTTGTGAATAGAGATAATCCAGCTACCGCAATCGTTACGACTAGCGCTGTAATTGGAATACCACGTTTATTTACTTTCTTGAAAGAAGTTGGTGCCATTCCTTCATTTGCAAGTGACCATAATATACGCGTTGCTGCATATAATCCTGAATTCGCTACAGATAATAAAGCAGTAATAATAACGAAGTTCATAATATCAGCTGCATACGGAATACCGATTTTATCAAATACAACTACGAATGGACTTTCAATTACGCCTGCTTCTTTCCAAGAAATTAATCCTACTAAAATCGTCATTGTTAAAATGAAGAATAACATAATGCGCCATACTGTATTACGAATTGCGCGTGGAATTGTTTTTTCTGGATCTTTACTTTCTCCTGCTGCAATCCCGATTAACTCTGTTCCTTGGAATGAGAAGTTAACCGTAATCATTGTAAGTAATACGGCAGCTAGTCCATTCGGGAATAACCCGCCATCGCTTACGAAGTTAGAGAAAAGAGGTGCCGCTTCTTTTCCGTCGTATGGTAAAAATCCTAGTAATGCACTACCACCAAGTAGAACGAATGCAATAATTGTAACTACTTTAATACTAGAGAACCAAAACTCTAATTCAGCGTAACTTTTCGCTGAGATAGCGTTTGAAGCATATAAAATAACTCCGAATACGAGACACCATACCCAAACATCAACAGTTGGAAACCATCTTTTCATCATTAAACCGATCGATGTTAATTCCAGTCCTACTGTTACTGCCCAGCCAAGCCAATATAGCCAGCCGATCATAAAGCCTGTTCCTGGTCCAATAAACTTCGTCGCATACTTTTGGAAAGACCCTGAAACTGGCATTGCTACCGTTAGTTCTCCAAGACAAAGCATTGTTAAATACATAATAAATCCGCCCACTAAATATGAAAGGATGGCCCCCCCTGGTCCAGCCTGATTAATAGTGTAACCTGAACCTAGAAAAAAACCAGTTCCGATTACACCACCAAGTGCGATCATAAATAAATGTCTACTCTTCATCGTACGATGTAATTTCTCATTTGTTGGTTGCTGCATCTTAATCCTCCCCCTACAAGTACCCCTATCTCTTTTTAAAATTTTCTGATAATAAAAATATACACGAAAGCGATTACAATTTCTATATAAAATTAACACTTTTCTGATAAAATAATATAAAAAATCGAATTATTGCAAGATTTAGATACTATTTAGAGGAAAATAAGGAGAAACAAGGAAAAAACCCTTACATATATTGTAAGAGTTAACGAAGCTCTAATCTTCTCGATAAAATTGATAAACTATAATTCACTATAAAATACATACAAGCCACTACTATAAAAGTCGGAATCATATAATTTACATTTTGCCCGCTAATAATTTGAGCATTATGCATAAGCTCTGGCAATGATATAACAACTGCGAGCGACGTATCTTTTAGCAATGAAATAAACTGACTAACAAGCGGGGGGACCATTCTTCTTAATGCTTGCGGCAAAATAATATGCCAAAGCGCTTGCACATACGTTAACCCTGAAGACCTTGCAGCCTCAATCTGCCCTTTTTCGATAGATAATAGACCGCTTCGAACAATTTCAGATATCATTGCCGCTTCAAATATTGTTAAAGCAACAATTGTAGCTGTTATAATTTCTAACTTCAATCCCGCTTCTGGAAGTGCAAAATACGTAAAAAATATAATTAAAAGTAGCGGTAAATTTCGAATCACTTCCACGATAACTCCTAATATTTGTGAAACGACAGGTATTTTCGTATAGCGCAATATTCCTATTACACTACCAATAATAAAGCTAAGTACAATTGCTACGAGCGCTACCTCTAACGTTATAAGTAATCCTTTTAACAAAAAGAGGATATGATCACCTGTTATTGCTCCTTTAAAATCCATTTATACCGCCTCCTTTGCCAAGCGTTTTTCTAAATAACGCACTAGCATACTGAGCGGAATTGTTAATATTAAATAAAACATCCCGACAAATATATACACATCGAACGTAACAAATGTCTTCGTTGAAATTAAATCTCCTTGATACATTAAATCAGCACCAGCAATAATTCCAAGTATTGAGGAGTTTTTAACTAAATTGAGAAATTGGTTTCCTAAAGGGGGGATTACAATTTTCATAGCTTGTGGTAAGACGATATAATACATTCCTTGCACATACGTTAATCCTGAAGAACGCGCAGCCTCCATTTGCCCTTTTGCCACTGATAAAATGCCAGCGCGAATTACTTCCGCAATAAACGCTGCAGTATATACGGTAAGCGTAAGTGTTCCTGCTACAAAACCATTTAAAGTAATTCCTATTACAGGTAAAGCGAAATAAAATATAAATGCAATTAATACGAGTGGAATATTTCTTACAAACTCTACAAAAGCGGACCCCACCCAATTTAAAATACGAATCGGTGCAATACGCATTACCGCCAAAATTACCCCTAAAATAAAACTACCTATTAATGCGATTACACTAGACATAACCGTATATTTAAATCCTTCTAAATACATATCAATGTTATTCGTTAATATAGAAAAATCAGGCACATATTCTCCCCTCTTTCTTTACAAGAAGAGGATGAGTACTCTCATCCTCTCACTCTTACTATTTATCACGAGAAATAAAGTTTCACTTTACTTCTCTTGTTTTTGACCGATCCATTTTTCATATAATTTGTCGTACTCTCCACTCGTCTTCATATCTTTTAGTAAGTTATTAATCTCTTTCGTTAAATCATCTGCACCTTTTTGTATTGCAATTCCGTACGGTTCATCCGTAAAAATTTTCCCTACAACTTCATAATTCGAATCTTGTTTTGCCATTCCGTAAAGAATCGCATTATCTGTCGTTAAAACATCGCCTTTACCTGCTTTTAACGCTGTAAATGCCTCACTATAATTTTCAAATTCTAATACAGTCGCTTCTGGTGACTTTTGACGAATGTTATTTGTAGATGTTGAGCCTTTTACCGCTAACACTTTAACGCCTTGTTTTATATCATCAATGCTCTTAATATTACTTCCTTTTTTCACAAGTAACGATTGTCCCGCTTTAAAATATACATCTGAAAAATCTACTTCTTTTTTGCGTTCTTCCGTAATTGTCATTGTCGCAATAATTGCATCAATATCACCATTCTTCAACATTGGAATACGTGTTTTAGACGTTACCTCTTTCAGCTCTAGTTTCTTTTCATCACCAAGAATTTTTTTCGCAAGTGCCTTTGCGACATCAACATCAAATCCTTCTACTTGCCCTGTTGAAGGATTTTTCAATCCAAATAAATTCGTATCATTCTTCACTCCAACTACTAATTTTCCACGCTTCTTAATTTGTTCAATGGCCCCGCCTTGCTTCGTATTCGTTTCTTTCACATCATCTTTTTTACTTCCGCACCCAGCGACAACGAGTACGAATAAACATGAAAATACAATTAAAGTAAACAACTTTTTCATTTTAAGCATGAAATTCCTCCTTTAATGATTTAACACCCGACTTAAAAATAGACGAGCTCTTTCTTGTTCAGGATTCGCAAAAAATTGTACTGGTGTTGTATCTTCGATAATTTGACCATCATCCATAAATAAAATCCGATCTGCTACCTCACGTGCAAATCCCATTTCATGCGTGACGACGACCATCGTCATTCCTTCTTTAGCTAGCGTTTTCATAACGTCAAGCACTTCTCCAATCATCTCCGGATCAAGAGCAGACGTAGGCTCATCAAATAGCATAATTTCAGGCTGCATCGCAAGTCCCCTAGCAATCGCTACCCTTTGCTGTTGACCTCCGGATAATTGATGCGGGTATACATTAGCCTTTTCCGGGATTCCTACTTTCTCTAAATAAAACATCGCTGTTTTCTCAGCTTCCTCTTTTGAAACTTTATTTACTTTAATAGGCGCTAGTGTAATATTTTGAAGAACCGTTTTATGTGGATATAAATAAAAATGTTGAAAGACCATCCCGATATCTCGGCGTAATTCATTCATATCCGTTTTCTTATTGTGTACCTCTGTATTTTGTACAATTAATTCTCCATCTGTAATTGTCTCTAATTGATTTATACACCGAAGCAATGTACTTTTCCCTGACCCTGAAGGTCCAACAACTACTATCACTTCACCCTTTTGTACTTGCAGATTAATATCTTTTAAAACTTGAAAGTCACCATAATATTTATTTACATTACGAAACTCAATCACCATACTCCCCCCTTCCTCTAACAAAGCATGTACATTCTTTTTATATTCAAAAATAGGCAAAAAAATAACTTTCAGCTTCATTTTATCCATAAAAAAAGAGCAAAGGTCGTTCCCTTTGCTCCTTCGTTCCTATCCTATTAAGATACTTCTTCTTTTTTATCTTTCCCATATTCATGCTCCCAGAAATCAGCATTTTTAATTCCTAATTCCTGCGGATCAAATACTGGATCTTTCCCTTCTTTTTTCTGCTTTTCATAGTCTTTTAAGGCGATCAATGCTGGTTTTTGTAGTAGTAAAATCGCGATAATGTTAACCCATGCCATAATTCCTACACCGATGTCACCTAAAGCCCACGCTGTTGCAGCTGTTTTTACACAACCATAGAATACGACTCCTAAGAATACAAACTTTAGTACGATGGACATCCAAGGACGGTCTTTATCACGATTTAAGTATGCAATATTCGTTTCTGCAATGTAGTAATACGCCATAATTGTTGTAAATGCAAAGAATAATAGCGAGATTGCGACGAAACCGTTTCCAAATCCAGGGAAAACAGATTCTACTGCTGCCTGTGTATAACCAGGACCCGGCTGTGCACCGTTTAATTTATTGACGATAAAGTTTTTTCCGTTTGCATCAAATACGTTATACATGCCTGTAATAATCATCATAAATGCTGTTGCTGAACAGACGAATAATGTATCAATGTAAACGGAAAATGCTTGTACTAACCCTTGTTTAGCTGGGTGTGATACTTCAGCAGCTGCCGCCGCATGTGCCCCAGTTCCTTGCCCTGCTTCATTGGAATAAATACCACGTTTTACTCCCCAAGAGATTGCTAAACCAATAATCCCACCAAAAGCTGCTTCTAATGCAAATGCACTTTTTAAAATTAACATGAAAGCCTCTGGTAACTTTTCAATATTCATAGCTACAATTACACAAGCTACTAAAATATAACCAAGCGCCATAAACGGCACTACAACTTGTGCTACGTTAACAATTCGCTTAACTCCACCAAAAATAATAAGCGCTAATGCCGCTACTAATACCGCTCCAGATACAGAAGTATTAATACCGAAAGCTGTTTCCAAACTTACAGCAATGCTATTTGCCTGAACACCCGGTAACAGCATCCCCGTTGCAAGAATTGTTGCCGCAACGAATACTAATGCATACCATTTAACTCCTAGCCCTTTTTCAATGTAATAAGCCGGACCACCACGGAATTGCCCTTGATGCTTCGTCTTATATATTTGTGCAAGTGTTGATTCTACATAAGCAGAACCTGCTCCTAGAAAAGCTACCGCCCACATCCAAAAGACAGCTCCTGGACCACCAAATGCAACAGCCGTTGCAACACCCGCAATATTTCCTGTTCCAACGCGCCCTGATAATGAAAGTGCTAACGCCTGGAACGAAGAAACACCAGCATCCGATTTTTCTCCTTGAAATGTAAGCTTCACCATTTCTCCTACATGCCTTACTTGTAAAAACCTCGTTCGAATAGAAAAATATAAACCTGCTCCTAAACATAAATAAACAAGTGCTGGACTCCAAACAATATTATTGATCCAACTTACGATAGCTTCCAACATTCCCCCTCCTCATTTATAAAGAATATTCAGAATATACATAAAATTATACGTGCATACCGAATCTATAACAATATTATTTTAATAAAATAAACATATTTTTGTATAAAAAAACAAAGTATATATTTATTTTATATACTTTGTTTTAACATGAATGTATTATATATTCACAATCGCTTCTCTTTTTATAATTCTTTCATAGAGTTGTTCAGCTAATTCTCTGAAATGATCTGGCATATCTTTCCCTTTAAATTTCTTTTGGAGCGTGCCATACAAACCTATATCACGTAAACGTAAAAATAAAGGTAACGATTCATACCAACTATCCGCCAGCCTGTGCTCATATTCGTACCCTTTTCTTAACACTTGTAACTGTTTACGAGCGAATGTCGTCTTTTCTTCCACTGTCCACGGTGTAAAAAGAACAGAGTAATAAAGAACCATTGCCAAATCATGAATGAAGTAATTATAGGCCGCATCATCAAAATCAAAGATTGTTAACTCTTTTCCATCATAGTGAAAATTGCCTGGATGAATATCACCATGCATAAGGCCGAATGTTTCTCTTTCAATTGGAAGAGCATTTATTTCCTCCATTAATACAGCTGCAATTTCTTTCACGTTCTCATCTTCTAATTCATTAACAATACTACTTTCATCCTCTTCCCACGTATCACGGTAGTCAGTTTTAGGGTAATTCATTGTAAGGCGGTGCAATTGTCCAATCGCTTTTCCCCACGCTTCAAAGTAAACATTTCCCCAATATGGCGATCCTTCTCCTTTTACTTGCTCACCTTTTGCATATGTAAATAAGGAAGCAAAAAAGAAAGTTCCATCCTCTACTACAATTTCTTCTACAAGATTTTGAGATGTTGAGTACAAAGGTCCCGCTACCTTTGCACCGTTCTCCGCAACATATCGTAAAAAATCCAGTTCAGCCTCTACCTCTTTTTTAGAACGATGGGAAGAATGCGTTAAACGTAATACGTAATCTTCATCACTATCACCCTTCGCCTTAAAAATATAATTTTCAAAATCTCCAAGTGGCTTTTCTTCTACAGTCACATGAAACAAACTTGCAGCTCTTGTTAAAATCTCTTTTGTAAAAACTCGTTCTACAGATATTTCCATATGTATCCCTCCTATATATCTTCTTAATTCGACATAAATGTTAGAAGTACTGCTATGAATGTGAAAAGTACCGTTATGCCTACTATAAAAATGCAATCTCTACACATAAAAAAATCTAAAAACAAAAAAGGCTGATTCACTAAATCAACCTTTACACTATTAAAAATACTATTTCTTAATTCTCCATCAATTCATTCTTATATATAACATTTACCTTTATTTCTCTTCACCGTTTGTCTGCATTGAATTGAAGGTCCAATTTAATTTCAATGAATCTCCTTGAAATACATTTTGTTCTTCATCATTATCTACAAATGTGAACATTACATAGAAAGTATCATCATCACCAGGAGCAAGTCCATTTCCTTCTCGGTTTACAACACCTTTTTGTAAAAGATCAGGAATACTTCCATTTTGCGTAGCTACCTTTAACTCAGATAATGTAGTAGACCAAATTGGAACCTCATTTTTATCCAAATTCCATAAGAAATCAACACGGATATAATCACCAAAATCAGCATTTCCATTATCTCCTTTAGCATCAATAACACTATAATCTGTAAGAAGTTTCACGTCTCCTATCGCTAAGGTTCCTTTGTTAACTAATTGAAAACCGCGCTCCATTTCATCACCCGGTTTAATATTGTCGACATTAATAACAACTTCAGGATTAACACTCAAATCTAAAGTACCCGCTGCAAACGCGTTTTGTGATACTTCTTTATCACTAAAATACGCATACGTTCCCCCACCAATTAAAGATAGACCAAGCGCTGCAGTTACAACACCCATACCAAGTTTTTTCTTAATACTCATTTCACAAGCCCCCCTATTTTAAAGTTCAAACAACAACCTTATTTTCATCCCACAAACAATATTAATTAAGCAACTACCTTGTCCCATAACGAAAGCAAACTAGCTTTAAACTATTTTCTTCATGTACTCAAATAGCTATTTTTTAAATAACCGGTAATGTTACAGTGAATCATTACCGGTTCGTTGTTAGCAAAAACCATTTTTTCTGTGTTCATTGCTTTATCGTTTAGTTTCCCTTAGAAGTGTATCCCCTTATTTTTTGGCTCTAAACCAATCGAGCGTAAGATTTTCTCTAACGTCACTGGCCCTACATTTTCTTTCGGTTTCTGATTTTCTTTAGCATCTGGACCCTTTTTCAAGAAGTTTTTCTCGATAAAACGAATATCTGTTTCATCTACAACACCATCTTGATTTATATCTCCATCTTTTACAGATACTTTTCCTTTTCCATACGATAAAGCTGCTATTCTAGCATCTTGAATATCTACCATTTTATCGCCGTTTACATCACCTGCAAGGTTATCATCCATATCAGCTCTAAAGTTTTGTCCCACTAATTCTCCGTCTTGCATTTTCCCTATTTTGGTTGTCAGTTTACTATTTAAATGACCTGGCATTTCTACGAAAATATCGTATTCCTTATCGCTTACAGGAACATTATGAATTTCAAATTGTCCATTATCGCTAACCGTTCCTGTATATTTCTTTCCATCCTTGCCAACTGCGTACACTTTTACTCCTAATTTTGTATAATCATTCTTACCTAAATATCCCTCTTCATGTAAAAATGCTTCTGGTCCAATATATCCTGTAATCATTGAATGCTTCGAAATAATAGAGAAGGATTTATCCTTAAACACAGGAATTTCAATACCTTCTGATGTACCAGCTTTTGTGTAAGAGAATTTATCTGCTCCAAATGCAGTTACATCATTAAAATATTCATCGCTTGTCATTTCAAATGTAACATCTAAAAATGGTGTATCTCCATCTAGTCCTTTAAATTCTTTTCCTTCCAATGACGCGCCAACTTTCACCTTGTTTTCCCAAGTTTCTTCTGTATTTATAGCCGGATCTTCTACTTTCAAGTTTAATCCATGTTGTTTTGCATATTCCGTAAGTGCTGAATTTGGTTTCACATCTATAAATTTAAATAGCTGCTTGTTATAAGGAACTTCAAATGTACCTGTCATAAGTTGCCTTACATTATTGAGGCTCAAAGTTAACGTAATTTTTTCGCCCAATTTTATTTTATCTTTGTCATAGCTTGGAACAGCATATTCTGTCCCTTCTTTTACAAAGACGTAATCTTTAAATCCCGTTGCCATATTCCCTGCAGTTGCGAGGTCATATCCAAATAATTTTAAATTTAACGGCTCATTTATTTCCTCTGGAAGTACTCCAAATTTAAAATCACCATTTGCTTGAATTGTATTCAACCAACCTGATGGGAAGGCTGAGTTTTGATAATATACAATTTGATTCGCTTTTTGATCATACTGCAAGCCTTTTGCTTTTAATGCATCTACTGTAGAATCATAAATATTACCATGCACCCATAATGCACGCTGGCCGTCTTCTTCTTTAAACATAGAATCATTGACTTCGTGTATACCAGGTTGTACATCCATAAATTTCATTTCAGGTATAACATTATCAATGATAATGTTATCGCCTTTTGTATACGATTTACCTTCTTTATCATATCCAACAAAGTTCAATTCGTAATCTCCATCAGGCAACATAACAGGTTTATCCCCAATTGGATGAGCTGGATCTCCTGTGAATGGAAGTACATACCCTCCCATACCAGAAAACATCATATATTCAACATTCGGTGTTAGACTACTTGCATTAAGTGTACCAACGACTCCTAATGCCTTCCCTGTCTTTCGGTCCTTCACAACTGCATCAATGGTTTCAAGAGGACTATTTAATTTAAATGTCAAAGGCGAACTTGGTCTTTCCATAAATGGATGGAATTTAGATGCATCTGTTGCCATTGCATCTCTCAGTAAATCTACAGACGCAATCCCTTTTTCTGTGAATTTAACTGCAAATGGTACTTGATATACTTCTTTTTCATTGTTTTTATTTGAAATATGAATATATCCCTCATATCTACCAAATTCAGCGTTTTCTGGAATCATAATTTCAGGGCTAATTTCCTCTGATGTACCAGGAGCTAATTTGATAGAATCTTTTACGTTTAGCTTCACACCATTCTTCGCTGCATCTTGCACACCTACACTTGTAGGTGAAAACTCTACTTCCAATTTAAACTCTTTCCCATCAGTTTTACTGCTGTTCTTAATTAAGACTCTTCGACTATCTTTAATAGGTCCATTTTCAAGTTGATTTTTATACCCAAATGCAATAGAGCCTGTTTTTTCTTCAATTTCTACTTCTTCATCATCTACAACGTTTGATGTTTTATCGACAACCTCGATAGATGTATCTGCATGAACTGCACGATATGCATCAATTCGTCCTGAGCCCACCTCAAATACAGAACGCTCTTCTTTTAAGTCAACTGCGGTATTCATAAGTGCCTCTTTTACTTCAAATGGATTATAGTTTGGATGTTCTTGTAAAATGAGTGCCGCTACCCCTGCAGTATGAGGAGTTGCCATAGATGTACCTGACATACGCCCATACGCTACCGGATAATTTTCTCCATCTTTTGGATCATTAATATATTCAGGAACAGTTGAGAAAATAGACACACCTGGCGCTACAATATCCGGCTTAATATCATCCGTCTTAGTTGCAGGACCGCGGGAGCTGAAATCAGCTAAGTGATCTCCCTCTGTTTTTATATTACTAAGTTCTCCAAATGCTAACGACACATCTCCTTGTACAGCTTTTGCTTGCAATTTCTCACCATCTACTTTTGTTAAGCGGAACGATGGAATAGATGAAGTACTTTCTCCAAGATAACTTGTAATTTCCCCATCTACATTGTTGTATACAATTACCGCCTTTGCGCCTGCTTCCTTAGCGTTTTTAATTTTTTCATCAAATGTAAGCTCACCGCGTTGAATAAGAGCTAACTTTCCTTTTACATCTTTCCCTGTAAAATCATCTGTTTTCCCAAGTCCTGCATATACAACCGATAAGGATTGACCTTTCAAATCTTCAATCTTATCAGTAAAGCTTTTTCCAAGTAGCATCATCTTATCCACATGTAAATCACCTGCATCGACGGAGAACGTCGGGATAGTCATTGCAGCGTCACTGGCTCCAACTGTAATCGGAAGTGCTGCTGCACTAGGTGATCCAATGGTACCTTCTTCCGGACCACTATTACCAGCTGCTACTACTGTAACAACACCAGCCAACATCGCATTGTTCACTGCGACAGAAGTAGGATATAAAGGATCATTAATAGACGCACCTAATGATAAATTGATAACATCCATATCGTCTTTTACTGCTTTATCAATTGCAGCAAGAATACCGCTTGTTTGTCCGCTTCCATACGGACCTAATACGCGATATGAATATAAGTCTACATCTGGAGCGACTCCCGTAACCGCGTAATCAACATTATTCTTTTTGTCTGCAGCGATTGTCCCAGCTACATGAGTTCCATGGGATGTATAATATGCACTTCCATCATAAATTTCAGGATATCCCCCAGAATTTTGCCAATCCTTATACGTTGTCTCCATTGGATCAGCATCATTATTAACAAAATCCCATCCTTTTATTGAGTTCGGATCTATTTTACTTGGATCTTCACCTTGTTTTGCACGATATCCTTTATATGCATCTTTCAAATCCGGGTGGTTGTAATCAATACCTGTGTCCAGTACACCCACCTTAATTCCTTTACCTGTTATTTTTTCAGCATGCAGCTTGTCCACACCAATTTGTGGTACGCTATCTGCCATTTTTGGTTCAACAGCCGCCTTAGCTGTTTCTTTCGGTAAATCAATTTTAACCTCATGATCTTCCCATACGCGCTTAACAATACCAGTGCGAACTAAGTCTTCAATCATATTCGCAGGCAACGAAATCGCCACACCATTAAAAGCACTCTTATATTCTCTTGTTATTTTGGCAGATTTAAAATTCTTCCCTTTATCTTTATTCTTTTGAAGCTGTTCAAGCTCTGCTTTAAATCCTTTATGGGATGCCTCTACCTTTTGTTCCGCATTTGAAAGAGCTAACTTTTTCCCTTTAGCCGCTTGTTTTAACACCTCAATCTTACTAGGTGCTTGCTTAAATTCTATAATCACATTCACATTATTAGGACTTGCTGTATTGATACCTGGTGAAATAACAAAACCCGGTTTTGTATCTAACGTTTTCAAAGCATTACGTTGTTCCTTTGTAAGACCTTTCAAGATAGCATTTACATCATCAATTCCAGTTAAATTAGATGTATTTACCTCTTCAGCTAATACGTTATATGGAATTCCTTGGGACAATAACATTCCAACTGTTAGTGTTCCAATAAGAACCTTTCCAAATTTCCCTCGTTTCATATTGCATCTCCCCACTATTAAAATTATTTTTCTAACCAAATTGATTCTTAAGCTCCCATTTAGCATTGAAAATTCTATTAATCTTAAACTTTTATTTTGCATCATTAAGAATTTTCAACACTACTACCATCCCTATATAGCTAATCACTTACTTTACTCTCTCTATAAAAGCCCCCCATCATTTATTTTCAATAAAAAATTTTCACAAAATGAATTATTAATAGGATTAAAATATAATTCTATATTTATTATTTCACGTTCTGACTTTTCTGAAAATTGAACAAAAGGAGTATCTTTTTTCTAATGATTCTATACCTACATAGTACAAAAGAACTATCTTGCTCTTTATTCTTTGTAATAAAGAATAAATAAACATGATAGTTCTTTTAAACATTTCCTATTTAATCCAACGGAACCAATTGATTTCGAACAGCATAAATCACCGCTTGCGATCGACTTTTCACATTTAGTTTTTTAAAAATTTTATTGATGTGAATTTTAACTGTTTTATCACTAATATATAGAGCTTCAGCGATTTCTTTATTACTAAGTCCCTTTACTAATTCAAAAAGAATTTCCTTTTCACGTTCCGTCAGTTCATTTTCATTTGATTCTAATTTCATTTTTTGCTGATGATATGTAATTAATTTTTTAGTCATACGCGGATGAATAACTGAATCCCCTCGATATAACATCCGAATTGCTGCTACTACCTGCTCCGATGATGAATCTTTCAATAAATAACCATCAGCACCAGCCTGGAGTGCATCCATTAAATATTCATCATGCTCATACATTGTAAACACAAGTACTCGGCAATTCGGATAATTTTTTTTCACCAACTCTGTAGCTTCAATCCCATTTTTCCCCGGAAGATTAATATCCATCAAAATACAATCTGGTCTGCATTCTTCTACTTTTCCCAATACTCCGTCCCCAGAGCTAGCTTCTCCAACCACTTTCATATCAGATTCATCCTCTAGTATGTTCCGAATTGCGTCTCGTAAAAAAGCATGATCATCCACTACTAATATTTTAATCATTTTACGCACCCCTTGTTTGTGAATCTGGAATTAATAGTGTAATTTTTGTCCCTTTCCCTACAGAACTATCAATCTGTAAAGTAGCCCCTAATTGTTCAGCTTGTTCATTCATATGTAATATACCATAATGTGGCTCATTCTTCGTTTTAACCATAGACTCAAATAGTGAAAAGCCAATCCCATTATCCTTAATCCTTAAAAGCACGTGCTCACTTTGATAGCTAAGTAAAACATCAGTCTTGTCTGCTTGTGCATGTTTTACAATGTTTTGCAAACTCTCTTGTAATGTATCAAAAATAACCCTTTCTTTTGAAAAGCTAAGCGCACGTGCATGACCTCTTTCATGATATGTAATATCTAGTTCATATTCTTGTTTTAAAGATTTTATTTTACTTGCTATCGCCTGCTTTAGCCCTAATTGTTGTGTCGGATATGGTTTTAAAGCATAAATAGAATAGCGAACTTCTCCTAAGCTTCCTCTTAAATCTTTTATACTTTTCTCTACTATTTGCTGCATATCTTTTGGTTTATCACGGTATTTTTTCTGCGCGGATTCTAGTTGGAATATCACCCCGGCTAATGTTTGCGCAATACCATCGTGAATTTCACGGGCGATTCTATTTCTTTCTTCTAAGATCATTCTTTTTTCCTGTTCAGAAATCAATATCCTTGTTTTAACAACGTTAGCTAATTGGTTAGAAAATGTAGCTAACGACTGTACATCTTCCGGAAAGAAACCCGCATTTCTACTTTTCCCTGCAACAAACATTCCGACTAATTCATCATTTACTATAAGAGGAAAATATACAAGTGAGCGTATAACACTATCAAATATTTCATCTCCAGGAGCCGTACCAATTTTCCAATCATTAAATACAAGATTTTTAGAAAGTTCCTCAAACGCCTCACACTTTTCTGAATCATCAGATACATCTAGGCGGACTTTCCCATCTTTTAATAGAATATTCCAGTTCCCATCATCTTTTGTCCATATTACATATGCTTGTATGCCAAAAAAACCTTTAAGTGCTTGTTTAATATGTTTCAAGTTTCCTCCGGTTAATCCTCGACTAATTTCGGTCGTAATAAGAAATAACTCATATAATCGTTCCTTCTCCATCCTTATCCGTACAGAAAAAGAACTAATAACGGAAGTTGCTACAAGTGGAAAAAAGAAAAACAGTACTGTAATCTCGTTTACTTCCACACTATATGTACTAATTAATACGTGCATCAGTGCCGCATAAGAGAAACCAAAAGTTTCGCAAAGAAATACCGTTACAGTTTTTTTATACCACTGATAGATTGAATATGGCTGCGGAAGGAGTATCATTAACAAATCGTAAAAACGATTGTTGAAAAAACAAAAAAACACGCAAAATAATAACAAAGATATTAAATTTCCATACAGAACTGATATATCTATTTTGTTAATTAATAAGGACATACATTTGTTTGAAAACCATTCGGCCAAGATTAAACTAAGTGCATGCTGAGTACTATTAAATAACATTCTTTGTATCGGTGAACGGCGGTGCAGGTGAATAATTAGCGTAACGAGTACAATAGAAATAATAGTTATATTGATTCCAAACTGCCAACTCATAGCGTAAATTATCGGAAAGGTAAGCGAGCTAGTCCCTCTCCAAAATCGTACAGGAAAATACTCTGCAATCACCATAAATATTAATAACAATATTAGTATTGTTGGATGAGAAGGGATTTTAATTTCAAGTAAAGATATAGTTATAGTAATCAAACCAAGAAAAGAAATAAAATAAAGATAAGAACTAGCAATCTTTTCTCTCATAAAGATAGAATTTACAGCTTTCAAAACAACCCCTTCTTTCTTTATAGAACTTTATTTTCTCTATTATCCAATAAAAAACCGGCACTGGCAAAATGGAAGAACCTCCACTAGCCAATCACCGGCTGTGTACTGCACCTAAAAAGGCAAGACACAATACTAATAGTATAAATTGCCTTTCATAAATTTCCTATTCATCGAATGATGTAATTATTTATACCGCTAGGCTTATCCTCTATAGTACAAAAGATTTATATCAACACCGCTAATCTAATATATACTTTCTTTCCATCCCCTACTTCTCATTTTCTTTAGTTTAAAAGATGACGTAACATAACTTTCAAGCTACTTATTTTCAAATAATCTAAGCATAAATTTCTCAAAAAAAGCAAAAATTAACAGAAGCGACTTTATTCTAAAAGAGGTGGAAATTATGACAGAGCAAAAAGAACAACAAAAGAGTGAAAATCAAAAGCATATGTTTCCATCGCTTCCAGAAAATATTAATTACATTGAAAATAAACTCTGTCATTCAGATGATATAAAAAAATTAGATATCCCTTTTCAAAACGGAAAAGGAACGATTATATATATCGAATCTTTAGCAGATCCAAATTTAATTCATCAATTAGCTCTTGAGCCATTATTAACGCGGTCGGATTTATCTTTAGATAAAGCTTTTTCCACATTAAATATGAAAAAAGAAACGAATTTAAATTATGGGGTGCAGCTTTTATTACAAGGAAAATCATTATATTTTCATGAACATGTCGATAGTTTTTGTATTTTCGAAACAGCTCTATCTTTAAAAAGAGATATAACAGAGCCGGATAATGAAGGCATTGTACGTGGACCACATACCGGTTTTGTAGAAGATTTAGCAACCAATTTAGCTTCTATTCGTAAACTCATAAAAAGCCCAAATGTCGTCGTTAAATATTTCACACTTGGTGAAGAAATGCACACGAAAGTAGCAATTGCTTATATTCAAAATATAGCTAATGACGATCTCGTTGCAGAAGTAAAAAGAAGATTGGAAATGATTAAGACAGACGCACTCATGCCACCAGGCTACATACAGGAATTTATAGAAGATACATCTTTCTCACCCTTTCCGCAGCAATTAAATACAGAACGCCCAGATAGAACCGCCGCTAATTTAATGGAAGGACGAGTTGCTATTTTATCTGACGGAGACCCAACAGCGCTCATCGTACCTGTTACGTTATTCGCTTTCTATCAATCACCTGATGATTATAATAATCGCTGGATTGTCGGTTCTTTCGTCCGAATGATTCGCTTAGTGAGTTTTTTAATTGCCTTTCTCTTACCAGCTATATATATCGCAACAGTTGCTTTTCATCCTGATGTGTTGCCACTCGAACTCGTTTATACAATTAAAGCTTCATTAGAAAAAGTACCACTTCCCCCCATTTTTGAGGCTCTCTTAATGGAGTTAATTTTCGAGTTATTACGGGAAGCTGGTATTCGTCTGCCGAGCCGCGTTGGACAAACAATCGGTATTGTAGGTGGTTTAGTCATTGGTGATGCGATTGTAAAAGCCGGACTTGTTTCTTATACGATGATCATCGTTGTAGCTTTAACTGCAATCTCATCTTTTCTCGTTCCATCAAACGATATGAGTTCAGCAGTTCGCATCCTTCGTTTTCCATTAATGATTCTTGCTGCTATATTCGGATATGTCGGAATATCATTCGGTCTAATTATAACTTTCGTTCATTTATGTCAGTTACATTCATTTCATACACCATATCTTTCTCCCATTGCCCCAATGCGGATAAAAGATATGAAAGATTCTTTTGTAAGATTCCCAATTTGGTCCTTTTGGGAACGACCTCATGATCCAAAGCCGAAAAAAATGCAACGACAACATGTAACGAGAGAGGATGAGAACGGTGACAAACACGCAAAGTAAAATTTCACTTGTTCAATTTACTTTTTTCGTTATTCAATGCCAAATCGGGGTTGGTATCCTTTCTCTACCAAATCGTCTTCACCCGATAGCGAAAGGTGGTGGCTGGATTTCTGTTCTCATCGCTGGGCTTGCCATTCAACTTATCATTTTACTTATGTGGCTTTTCTTAAAACGATTTCCTGATGCTGATATGTATGAAAGTGTTTGTATGCTATTTGGTAATAAATTTGGAAAACTATTAGGTTTTGCTTATGTTTTTTATTTTACCCTTATCGGTATGACGGTTATGTTAAATGCTTGTAATGTCATTAAAGTTTGGATATTACAAGCAACTCCTTGGTCTGCCATTCTCATACTATTTACAATAGCTTGTTGCTATGTAGCCTATAACACATTTAAAGTCATCGTACGGTTTTATGTCATGGCTTCTATTCTTATTTTCCCAATGGCACTGTTAATTGGACTTGGACTCTCACGGGCTGACTTTTCTTATATTTTTCCCATTACAGAAGCTGGATGGTGGAATATTATTCAAGCATCCAAAGAAACAATTACAGCTATGTATGGTTTTGAAATTATTCTTATCGCTTTCCCAAAAGTAAATGGGACTGCTGTGGCAAAACTAAAGGCAATTTCTATCGCTAATGGATTTGTGACTCTCTTTTATACTTTTACTGTTTGGATTTGCTTTATCGTATTTAGTCCAAAGCAAGTTGAGCTTATTCCAGAACCAGTTGCTTACTTATTGCGCTCTTTACATATCGGGATTATAGACCGAACTGATTTACTATTCATACCAATTTGGATGATAACAGTTGTAGCTTCTATTGCTAGTTATTATTGCGCTGCTTCTATCGGAATTGGACATATATTCAATCTTGCTAATCATAAACAAGCTGTTCCAATCGTTGGAATTATTGCGTTTAGTGTAGCCTTATTTATAGATACACCTGAAGAATTAAAAGTAATTTCAACTTTCACTGATAAGTTCACCTATATTTTCATCGTAGTCCTCCCTCTTTTATTTCTACTTTATTCAGTAATAAGAAAGAAGAAAGGAGAACAGTATGTTCAAAAAAAGGGTTAAATTATTTTTTATATTATGTACTAGTTCATTCCTTTCTGGCTGTTGGGATCAAGAACCATTAAGAGAAGCGAGATTAGCTTATAGTATTGGATATGATATTACGGAAGAGAATAAACTACAGCAAACGCTTGAACTCGTAAAAAGTTCAAGCGGAGAGCAATCTTCATTCGAGAATGAAATACATTCAGCAAACGGGTATAACATACGGGATACAAGCGATGCCCTAAAAAAAAATGTGACTGGTAATATTCGCTACTTCAAATATGGTGTTCAATTACTAGGAACCAAAATTCTAAAAAAGGGTATACTACCCTATTTAGATGTCAGCTTTCGGGACCCCACAAACCCAACTGCTTTAGTAAAACTTATTGCAGTAGAGGGTGAAACATCCGAGATACTAGAAAAAAAGAAAGTAGGAAATTTACTAATTGGAGATTTTCTAAAGAAAAAAGTGAAAAGCTTAGAAGATATGAGTGTATTTCCAAAAGAAACTTTAGAAACAGCTGCTACAAAAATGTTAGATCCCGGTAAAGACTTTACCCTCCCTTCTATAAAAATAAAAGGAAAAGAAGTAATTACAAACGGGTTAGCTTTATTTAACAATGATAAATTAACTGGGCATTTACCTTTGAAACAATCTGTTTTATTCGTATTATTAACCGGAAAAATGGGAACAAGCGCTCGTATAACCCAAAAACTTACTAGCGATGAATCAGAGAAAACATCTGATTATTTAACAATGGAAATTAGCAATCGAAAGTTAAAACGAGACTTAAAAATAACAACAGATAAAAAAGGAAATGTTTATGCTCACATTAAGCTCCAACTAAAAGTAATAGCACTTGAAGCCCCAAGAGATAATATTTATAAAATGGGAGAACGAAAAAAACTAAATAAAGACTTATCGAAACAACTTACGAAAGAAGCGAAAAAAATAACAAACAAACTACAAAAAGCAAATTGTGATGCTTTCGGTATTGGAAGACATCTTATCGCATATCATCCTGACTTATGGAAGAAAAAAAATTGGAATAAAGATTATGCAAAAGTAAAATTCAAACCAGAAGTAGACGTAAATATTTTGTATAGTGGTGTCTTAAAATAAAAAGGTTGTATGCCGCGTGGGCATACAACCTTTTATTTCGTATATCGATATATAATTGATTCATATGGTCTTAAGTTAAGTTTTGTAATATCCTTGCTGGAATCTTTATAATTCGACAGTAGTGCTTCTTGTTTCATTCCATCTAATTGAACATGGGCTGGTACAGAATACGTTATTTCTTCTCCATAGAAGTTATTAATAATAAGTAATACTTCATTATTTACAGTACGTGTATATGCCCAAATCTTAGGGTGATTTTCATCTAAAATAGCATATTCTCCTTCTGTAATAACATCGTAAGTTTTTCTAAGTTCAATTAACTTTTTATAATGATAAAATACAGACTCCTCATCTTGTAATGCTTTCTCTACGTTTATTTCTTTAAAGGTTTCAGCTACTGAAATCCAAGGGGTACTTGTTGTAAAACCACTATTCACCTCTTCATTCCACTGCATCGGAGTACGAGAATTGTCACGAGATTTTTGTTTTAAAATCCCTATAATCTCTTCTTTTAATAAGCCTTCTTCCTGCTTTATATCATATATATTTAACGATTCCACATCCCGATACTGCTCGATGGATTCGAATTTAGGATTCGTCATACCTATTTCTTCTCCTTGATAAATGTAAGGCGTTCCTTGCAGCATGTGCATAGCTGTCGCTAACATTTTCGCAGATTCATTTCGGTACTTCCCATCATCACCGAAGCGTGACACGATGCGAGGCTGGTCATGGTTACACCAGAATAATGCATTCCATCCCCCGCCCTTTTGCATTTCAATTTGCCAGTTAGACATAATTTCTTTTAATTTAATAAAATCAAAATCAGCTTTCGTCCACTTATCACCATTCGGATAATCTACTTTCAAATGATGGAAACTAAACGTCATACTCAGTTCATTGCGCTCAGGGTTTGAGTATTTAATACAATTATCAATTGTCGTCGATGACATTTCTCCAACTGTAATTACCTCTTTCCCTTCAAATACATTTCTATTCATCTCTTGTAAATATTCATGAACACGCGGACCATCCGTATAATATTTACGTCCATCACTTGTCGCGGTACTTCCGTCATCGCTTAAGAAACGTTGGTCTTTTGAAATTAAGTTAATAACATCAAGGCGGAATCCAGTTACCCCTTTATCAAGCCAAAAGCGCATCATATCGTACACTTCTTCACGAAGCTTTTCATTTTCCCAATTTAAATCTGCCTGTGTCTCATCAAATAAATGTAAAAAATATTGCTTAGTCTTTTCATCGTACTTCCAAGCGGATCCACCAAACTTAGACTGCCAATTATTTTTTTCATCACGCCAAATGTAATAATTGCGATATGGACTATTTTTATCTTCTTTTGCTTCCTTAAACCACTTATGCTCCGTCGAACTATGGTTTACAACGATATCAAGCATAATTTCAATGTCACGTTCTTTCGCTTTTTCTAGAAGCTCTTCAAACTCTTCCATCGTTCCGTAAGATGGATCAATGCTATAATAATCACTTACATCGTACCCATTATCATTTTGTGGCGATTGGTATATCGGTGTTAACCAAATATAATCCACTCCGAGTTTTTTTAAATAATCTAGTTTCTCTGTAACCCCTTTTATATCACCGGTTTCTTTATTGTAATAACTATTAAAGCTCTTCGGATAAATTTGATAGACTACACTTTTATGCCAATCCTTCATGTTTAACTTCCTCCTACTTCTGTTTAACTCTTTTCGCAAATAACCATGTTAACGTAAATGGGATTACAACTGCGATAATCATTCCTACAATAAACATTGGAATCGATTTCGGAATGATCGAAATAAATGCTGGCAATCCGCCAATTCCGATAGCAGGTGCTAATACACCATTTAATGTAATGAATATCGCTGCCACAGCAGATCCTATAATTGCTGCATAAAACGGAAACTTATTTCGTAAATTCACACCAAACATCGCTGGCTCTGTAATACCGAAGTACGCGGAAATTGCTGATGTCGATGCCATACTTTTATCATTTTGATTTTTAGAAATCCAGAACATTGCAAGTGCCGCACTACCTTGCGCAATGTTAGAAAGAGCGATCATCGGCCAAATAAATGTACCGCCGTGTTGTGCAATTAATTGTAGATCAATAGCAATAAACATATGATGCATACCTGTAATTACAAGTGGTGCATACAATGCTCCAAATAATACTGCTCCAACTACTGGTACTGTTTCATATACGCCTATTAATCCAGCTGTTAATAAATCTCCGATATGACGTGTAACTGGACCGATAATTCCTAATGCTAATACACCTGTTACAACGATTGTTGTAATTGGTACAACTAATAATTGAATTGCATTTGGTACATGTTTCTTTAAGAAAATCTCTACTTTACTCAATACAAATGCTGCTACTAACACCGGTAAAATTTGACCTTGATATCCTACCTTTTCAATTTGGAACAATCCTAAAATATTGAAGTACTCAATCTTTTGACCCTCTAAACCAGTCGCTGCTTTTCCATAATCCCAGGCGTTTAATAAGGCCGGATGCACAAGCATTAAGCCCATAACAATACCTAGTATTGGACTACCACCAAAACGCTTCGTTGCTGACCAACCGACAAGTGCTGGTAAGAATACGAATGCTGTATTGGCCATCATATTAATTAAATCCCAAAGCCCACCTAAATTCGGATAAACATCTAATAAATTTTTACCATCAAAAAATAAGTCCTTTGCCCCTAATAAATTGTTAATCCCCATTAGTAAACCAGCTGTTACGATTGCTGGTAATATCGGCATAAATACATCTGAAAATACTTTTACAAACTTTTGAGCTGGATTTAACTTTTGATTTCCAGAATCTTTCACGTCAGCCACTGTCGCTTCCTTCATACCTGCAAGCGTTATCAATTCAGCGTAAACACGATCTACATCCCCTGGACCAATTACAATTTGAAATATCCCAGCATTATGAAACGCTCCCTTTACTAATGAAACAGACTGTAATTTATCATTATCTATTTTACTTTCATCTTTTAAAGCGATACGGAGCCTCGTTACACAGTGCGCAGCTTGTTCAACATTGTCTTTCCCACCAATATACTGCAACACTTCCTCTGCTGTTTTACGATAGTCTTTCCCCATATTCCCGTCCCTCTTTTCTTTTTTTGATACCGTTTACACTTACATATTAACTCGTATATATAAGTTAGTCAACACTCGTATATACGAGTTGATGTTTTTTTATAAAAAAAAAGATGAAACGTTATTTCGTTTCACCTCTTTACTTTCTTCGCGCCACATCCGAAAAGTGAAAAATATCTAAGCGGTGACGTGATTCCGTATATTCGAACTGACTCCCATCATATAAATGAGTAAAGTTTTTCACAACGACAACATAATCTGTGCCATTTAAATCTAAATACTTTCGGTCATCATCTGTACACGGCTGCACTTCAATTACCCTCTGCGAATAACTAATATGTAGCCCTAATTCTTTCTCAATGTATTTATAAATTGATGCCATTGCAATTTCTCTCGTTAATCCTGGAATAAACTCAGATACAAAATGATTTATATCTAAAATTACTTTTTCTCCATCAATATTTCGTACACGTTTAATATGATCTATTTCTGTTTTTTCTTTCACGTTTAATAATTTTGCAACCTCTTTTGTCGCTTCTTCTTTCTCCATTTCCACGACTTCTGTAATACAATGACGTCCTAGACGCTCATTTTCTTCTTGAAAACTTACAATGCCACCGAAGTTAAACTCAATATTTTTTCGCTTTAATACAAAAACACCTTTTCCATGAATTTTTTGCACATATCCACGCTCTTGTAATAAATCTACTGCTTTTCTTACAGTACCTCGGCTTGCCTCATACTGCTTCATTAATTCTGTTTCTGATGGGATTTTGCATCCCTCTTTTAAGTGCTTATTATCAATAGACTTACTGATTTCTATATAAATTTGCTCATACTTACTCATCATCTACAATAGCCCCTTGTCACCTTCTAATTCTATATGTATTATACCATGCTACACTCTTCTGCCAATCTCTCACTTATTTTCCAGTACAAGAAAAATATAGGTAAATATTTAATCTCTAAAACGTATTTTTATAAAAGTTTTTATATTTTTCTTTTCATTCAAAAAAACATGTAGTATACTAACTTCAAAATCAGAGGAGAAAGGGAGCAAAGAACTATGCTTACTTATACAACAATTGTAGTTACATTTGCACAAAAACATCATCATCATACGTAACCCTTGAAACCTAGCGGAAAATTTACGCGTAGGTACAAGGGTTATTCCCGTTGTGCCTACGCTTTGGCGAAGAGCCATGTAGGTATTTTTTATCTACATGGCTCTTTTTTTATTGCCAAAAAGCTAGTAAAAAATGATGTTTAAGCAAATCTTACTACAAAGGAGTTAACAAAAATGGAAACGAAAAAATGGGGATTATGGGTTTTAACAGCTTTTGTTATCGGGAATATGGTTGGCGGTGGCGTATTTATGCTCCCAGCAAATTTAGCACAAGTATCAGGTCCAATGGGTTCTACACTCGCATGGAGTATTACAGGACTTGGCGTATTTATGATTGCACTCGTATTTGGAAATTTAGCAATTCGAAAACCAGAATTAAAAGCAGGACCACAAAGTTACGCTCAAGCGATGTTTCCTTCAAAAAAAGCAGGTAAAGTTGCAGGGTATAGTATGGCGTGGGGATATTGGGCTGCGAACTGGGCAGCAACAGCATCTGTTATTATTTCCTTTGCTGGATATTTATCAACATTTTTTCCAGTTTTACAAAGTAAGCAAATTCTCTTTTCAATAAATGGATTTTCACTAGAACTAGGAAAAGGGTTAACTTTTCTAGTATGTAGCCTTATGTTATGGGGAATTCAATATATTCTTTCTCAAAATATTGATCGAGCTGGAAATATGAATCTTCTTGCTACCATTGCAAAAATTATCGGATTTACAATGTTTATTGTGATTACATTATTCATTTTCAACGCCTCTAATTTCGGAGACGGTCAAACATTTATGAATGAAGCTGGACAATCCATCTCGTTAGGTGGACAAATCAATTCAGCTGCTATTGCAACACTTTGGGCGTTTATCGGCATCGAATCAGCAGTTATGCTTTCTAACCGCGCAAAATCACAGCGTGATGTAAAAAAAGCTACAATTTTCGGCCTAATTATTGCTCTTATTATTTACATGTCAATTACTTTACTTACAATGGGAGCTCTCTCGCAAGAAGCTTTAAAAGAGTCTCAAAAACCATTAGTAGACGCATTAAATTTAGCAATTGGCAATAAAGGCGCATATATAATGGCGTTACTAGCACTTGTATCTTTATTTGGATCTACTGTGGGCTGGATTGTTGTTAGTTCAGAAGTACCTTACCAGGCTGCCAAAAATGGACTTTTCCCTAAGTTTTTCAGTAAAACAAATAAAAAGGGTAGTCCTTCAAAATCATTATTTATTACAAATGTGATGACACAAATCTTCTTATTCTCAACGATTTCTGGCACTGTTTCAGAAGCATATAATTTCGCTATCGTTGTAGCAACATTAGCTTATTTAATTCCATACCTTGTTTCTACTCTGTACCAATTTAAATTGGTTATTACAGGAGAAACGTATGATATAATGCCAGGATCTCGAATAAAAGACGGGGTTATTACTACATTAGCATTTGTATACTCTATTTGGGTTATCAAAACGGGAACTGCTGATTTAAAAACGTTCTTCTTAGGAATTGGATTGTTTATATTAGGTCTTATTCTTTATCCCGTATTAATGAAAAACTCACAAAAAACGAATTAAAAAAAGAGAAGCTTTTAGCTTCTCTTTTCTATTAAAAATCCGTAATTAACTTTTCTTTTAACTCTCCTACGGATAAAGGTTTTGCATAATAAAATCCTTGTACATAGTCACAGCCCATGGATTGTAATAAACTTTCTTGTTCTACCGTTTCTACCCCTTCAGCAACTACTGCTAAATTTAAACTATGGGCAATTTCAATAACAGATTTTACAATCGTTCTTTCTGGCTGTGCATGATCATAATGAAATTCACGAATAAAATTACGATCAATTTTTACGATATCAAGTGGCAATTGTTTTAAATAATACAATGAGGAATAGCCAGTTCCAAAATCGTCTAAAGCAATTAATACGCCCATACTTCTTAATTCTTGTAATGTAGCGATAATATAATCAAAATGGCGAACAGCAATACTTTCCGTTATTTCTAAAATTAAACGATTCGGAGGAAAACCAGTTCTCCTTAAGATGCTACGTACAGACAAAATAAAACGCTTCTGCATTAATTGTTGTATGGATAAATTCACAGATAACCTTAATCCTTCTTGGTAATCCGGTAATGTTTTAAACAGGCGACACGATTTTTCTAATACCCAATCTCCTAATTTTATAATAAGTCCAGATTCTTCAGCTACTGGAATAAATTCGCTTGGTGAAATAGGCCCTTCTTCTGTCATACAGCGCACTAAAGCCTCAATGCCAGTATATTTCTTCGTTTTCAAATCAATGATAGGTTGTAATACTACATCTAATTCTTCATCACGAATTGCCTTTTGCAAAGCAAACTCGATTTTCATTCTACGATTTATTTTTGCACGTAACTCATCTGTAAAGAAACACGCCGCATTTCTTCCCTGTTCTTTCGCACTATACATAGCTAAATCCGAATTTTTCAATAGTGTTTCCACGTCTTGTCCATCTTGTGGATATGAACAAAGTCCTAGACTAGCTGAAATGTATACTTCATGACCTTCAAGCATAAATGGTGCCTGAAAACATGACAATACCGATGTCGCTAACTGCCGCATCTCATCTTGTGTATGTTCATTTGTTAACAGCACAAATTCGTCGCCACCTAGCCTAGCCAGAACATCTTTCTCTCCTAACACATAATGCAACCGTGAAGCAACTTCGCTTAAAAGTAAATCTCCTATCATATGACCTAACGTATCATTTACTAATTTAAAACGATCTAAGTCAAAGTATATTATGCCAAATTCCTTTTTCCCTGCAATCAGTTCATTAACAGTCGTTATTAGCTGTAATCGGTTCGGTAAACTCGTTAAAGCATCATGATATGCAAGTTCCCTATAACGGCTTTCACTCAATCGTAATCTCTGTTCTGCTTCTTTTCTACTACTAATGTCATTTCGGATCGCGATAAATTGATACGGCTCTCCTTTCTCGTTTAAAAATGGAACAATTGTGGTTTTAACCCAATAATATGTACCATCTTTTGCTTGATTTTGGATTTCACCTCTCCATACTTTCCCATTCAAAATACGCTTCCATAAGTTTTGAAAAAAAGTTTTCGGATGATATCCTGAATTTAAAATACGATGATCTTTTCCTATTAACTCTTCTCTTTTATATTTGGAGATTTCACAAAACTTATCATTTACATATGTAATAAGACCTTTTCGGTCTGTAATTGCAACAATTGAAGACTCATCTAATGCTAACTTTAAATCTCGCAATGAAGAGTCATATAATGCATGACCTCTTTGTTCTAGCATGCGCATCTCTCCTTGCTTCCTATCTAACTAAAACACAACTTGTTTCTTTTCATAGAAATAGAGATATTTCATTTTCTAATAATAACCCTTTACATACATCACATTTTGAATTATGCCGATTAAAATAACATAATATTATTTGTAAAAAAAAGCAATATAATACCGTTCCAATTATAATTAGTAGCTTCTCATCTCCCTAATTAGCTTGCCTTATTATACCGCATTCCTTTAACTTGCTCTATGCAACCCTTGTTCCTACTCATTCCACTCGCGTCTAACCTCTATGCTTTTTAATAGCAAAATAGACATTAGAACATACTATATAACTATTCACGAATAATAATATAAAAGTTTAAATTGGTATATATGTTTTTGAATTACAATAATAAAATATTAACATATTTTTACCTTTATTTTGGAAGTATTTTATAAATAAATATAGTATTAAACAAAAAAGAGGATAACCTCTTTTTTGTTTAATACTGATATGGTATTTGCTGATAACCTGGGTATGGAACTGGATATGGTGCTGGATATGTTACTGGGTACGGTGCTGGATCTGTCTCTTATACACATCTGACGCTGCCGACGAAGCTAGA